>JAFGOJ010000038.1 GCA_016926575.1 Anaerolineae bacterium
GCCGCCCGCAAAACCCCCACTTCCCCTTTTCGCGGCGGGAAAGGCAACTGCGAAGCGTAAGCTGAGCAGTTACAAAGTCACTTGAGTTTCGGGCGGCGGGATATACCTTTGCGGAGAGGATAGCAACGATGGGAAAGGAGACTATCAACCAAGCGATTCTTGAACGAAGTGACGAACTGGCCGAAGCGCTCGTTGCACTCCAGTACGAGCGCCAGCCAGACCTGGCGGAGCGCTACGGCCCACAGGGGCGCGGGCGGTGTGTCGAAGATGCGTGCCACCACTTCGCCTATCTCGCGGAAGCCGTGGCGGTATCCTCTCAGGATATGTTTGCCGATTACGCGCAGTGGCTGGGGCTGGTGTTGGAGAAGCGGGGAGTCGAACCGGGCTGCCTGTCGGAAAGCTTCGACTGTCTGCTCGACGTGCTGCGGCGCGAACTTCCCCCCGACGCCCACGCCTTACTCTCCCCCTACGTCCGCGCGGCGCAGGAACGGCTGGCGCGCCCGGTCGATTCGGACTCACTGCTCACCGCAGAAGCACCTCACGCAGCCTTGGCCCGTGCCTACTTAAACCACCTGTTGGCCGGAGATCGTCACGCATCCAGCCAGCTCATCCTGGACGCGGTGGAGGACGGCGTGAGCGTGCGAGACGTCTACCTCCACGTCTTCCAGCCGGTGCAGCACGAGATCGGCCGGCTGTGGCAGGTGAACGAGATCAGCGTGGCGCAGGAGCACTACGCCACGGCGGTGACCCAGTTGGTGATGTCGCGCCTCTACCCGCATATCTTCGCCACCAAGCGCAGTGGGCAGGCGCTGGTGGCGACGTGTGTTAGCGGCGAACTGCACGAGATCGGCGCGCGTATGGTGGCGGACTTCTTCGAGATGGCCGGGTGGGACACGTTCTACCTGGGCGCGAACACGCCCACCGCCAGCATCGTGCAGACGCTGCTGGAACGCGGCGTCGGCGTGCTGGCCGTGTCGGCGACGATGTCGGTGCACGTCAGCGGGGTCGAGCGGCTGATCGCTGCGCTCCGCGCATCGGAGGCGCGCGACGTCAAAGTGCTGGTGGGCGGCTATCCCTTCAACCTGGTGCCGGGCCTGTGGCAGCGCATCGGCGCCGACGGTTACGCCGCCAACGCCGACGCGGCAATCGACGTAGCTGGCCGCTTGGCGCTATCCTAATCCGGGAAGGGGTGATCCAAGATGAGGGCCGACGCGCAACGAACCGGCATCGCACTCTTGTGTGACCACGCGGGCGTCATCCGGCAGGTGATGTACGCGGATCCGTTCCCGCCGGGATTGGTCCGCCCGGGAATACGATTGGCAGCACTGGTCGCCCACGACGACGTGGCCCAAGTCGAGGCGTTTCTGGCCGAGATCAAGGCCAACAACGCCACCTTCGACTGGGAATTGGAGTTCGTCTGTCTCGGTGGCATTACCGCCTTTCACTGCTCGGGCGGGCAGGTGAACGACCAGATTCTGGTCGTGGGGACCGTCTCGCAGAGCGACGTCAGCGTCCGCTTCTACGAAGAGCTGATGAGCATCAACAACGAGCAGGCGAACGCCCTGCGCGCGGCGCTGAAGGAACTGGCGCTGCAATCTCAGACCGAGAAGCATCGTCACGTGCAGGACAGCCAGTTGTATGACCAACTGACGCGCTTGAACAACGAGCTTGTCGCCGTGCAGCGGGAGCTGGCGAAGCGCAACGCCGAGATCACGGCCCAACGCGAGCGCTATCGCACCCTCTCGGAGATGATTTCGGATTACGCGTATGCCTTCCGGGTCGATCCGGCGGGGGATCTGGAGTGCGAGTGGGTCACCGATGCCTTCACCCGCGTCACCGGGTACACCGTCGACGAGTTAAGCGGCTGTGGTGGACTGGATGCGCTCCTCAGCCCGGGCGACCAGGCCGCTGCGGAGGCACGCAAACGCACGCTGCTCTCCGGCGAATCGGATATCCGCGAGTTCAGCGTTCTGACCAAGGAGGGGGTGACCCGCTGGGTGCTCGACTACCGCCGTCCGGTTTGGGATGCGGATCACGGCCAGGTCGTGCGCATCTACGGTGCGGCTCAGGACGTCACAGAACGGAAGGAGATGGAAGCGCAGCTTCAGGAGTACGCGAACCACCTGGAGTACCTGGTCGAGACCAAGGTGCGTGAACTGGAGATGGAGCGGGCCAAGGTGATCCAGACCGCCAAGCTGGCGGCCATCGGCGAGACGGCCACCGGCGTAGCGCACGAGCTCAACCAGCCATTGGCGGCGATCCTCTTCGAGGCGGATTACCTGTCGCAGGTTGCCGAGAAGAAGGAACACATCTTCGAGACGCTGCCCAACTTTTGGGACGAGTTGGGGGCTACGGGCCGGAATCTGGCCGACGATGTGGCACGCTGCCGGCGCATCGTCGATCACTTGCGCGCATTTGGGCGCGTCTCGGAGCAGCACGTGGGCGAGATCGATCTGAACGAATCGATCGAGGGGAGCTTCATCCTGACGGGGGCGCGGCTGCGCCAGCACACGATCGACGTGCAGGTACACCTCGCGCCTGAGCTGCCCGCGATTCGCGCCGACGTCAACCGGCTGGAGCAGGTATTCATCAACTTGATCAGCAATGCCGAGCACGCCTTGGAGGTGATGGAGCGCCGCGTCAAGTCCGGCCAGATCGAGCGCCCCGGCTATCGAAAAGTGCTGGAGATCTCGACGCAGGTCGACGGGACGGACGTGGTCGCAACCGTGCGCGACAATGGCTGTGGCATTTCGCCGGAGGCACAGGAACGCATTTTCGAACCGTTCTTCACCACCAAGCCGGCAGGCGAGGGGACCGGATTGGGCCTGTCAATCAGCCACGGCATCGTGACCGAGTTCGGTGGAGAGATTGTGTGCGCGAGCGTGGAGAACGACGGCACGACCTTCACGCTCCGATTTCCGGTGGCCACGGGCGGCGCATCATAGAGGCTCGGCGCGGGTCCACGACCCGCGCTCCCGCCGGGTCACGGACCCGGCGGGAGCAAGAGCGCGGCTTATTTTCGGAATAGAGGCCATGATCGCTTTGCTCGCAGCCGATAGACGAAAATGGGCGCACGGTTCGTTTAAGGGCGTCATTCCCGCTGTCATTCCCGCGAAAGCGGGAAAAGCGGGAATCCAGTTTACGTACAGATGGATGCCCGCTTGCGCGGGCATGACGGCCGGATGAGCGGCTATTTTCGGAACAGACCAATGAACAGTGAAGGACAAACCACAGCACAATTGATCGAGACCATCGCCGGGTTGCGCGAGCACATCGCCGCGCTGGAGGCCGCACAAGATGCGCCCGACGTCGAAGGGGCGCTCGCCCGCGAACGCAATCTCGTCCAGCAGATCGTGGAGACCAGTCCGGTGGGCATCACGATCGTTGATCGGGGCGGGAACATCGTTTTCGCCAACCGGCAGGCGGAGTACGTCTTGGGGCTGTCGAAGGCTGAGATCACCACGCGCACGTATGACGCGCCGGAATGGCGCGCGACGGACTACGAGGGCAGCCCATTCCCAAACGAGCGGCAGCCTTTCCGGCAGGTGATGGGTCGTGGTGACTCCGTCTACGACGTGCGCCACGCCATCGAATGGCCCGATGGACGGCGCAAGCTGCTCTCCGTCAACGGCGCGCCGCTGCTCGACCGCTCCGGGCAGATCGAGCAGGTCATCTTCACCATTCAGGACGTGACGGAACAGGTGCAGAACGAGCGCGCGCTGCGGGAGGAGCGCGATTTCGTGTCGGCCATCCTCGACACGGCAGGCACGTTGATCGTGGTGCTGAACCGGGAGGGGCGCATCGTGCGGTTCAACCGTATGTGCGAGCAGACGACCGGTTATACGTTCGAGGAAGTGGCGGGGCACTGTTTCTGGGACCTGTTCTTGCTCCCAGAAGAAATCGACGCGGTCAAAAGGGTGTTCAGCGCGCTCGTTCAGAAGGACTTTCCCAACCAGTTCGAGAACTATTGGGTGACCAAGGGCGGCGGCCGGCGCTTGATTGCCTGGTCGAATACGGCCATTGTCGATGAGAGCAGCGCTGTCACACACGTTTTCGGCATCGGGATCGACGTCACCGAGCAGCGGCGCGCCGAGAACGCGCTGCGCGAGAGCGAGCAGCGGTTTCGCCAATTGGCGGAGGCGATCCGCGAGGTGTTTTGGATCGGCGCGCTGGATTGGAGCGCGGTGCTCTACGTCAGCCCGGCTTACGAGGAAGTGTGGGGCCGTTCGCCGGAGAGCCTGTACGCACAGCCGCTCTCCTGGCTCGATACGGTGCATGAGGAGGACCGCGCAATCGTACGCGCCGACATTCAGCGCAGGATTGCGGGCAACTTCTCGCCCGTCGAGTTCCCGGAGTACCGCATCGTCCGCCCGGACGGGGAGGTGCGATGGATTCTGGCGCGCGCGTATCCTGTCCGTGACGCAAGCGGGGCGGTCTACCGCATTGCGGGCGTGGCGGAGGATGTCACCGAGCGGCGGCGAACCCAGGCGGCCCGAGAGCGGGAGCTGCGGTCGCTGGAGCAGCTCTCCGGCGCGCCGCGGGCCGGCGTGACGGCAGAGACGTTCGGAGTGGTCCCGCTGCGCCAGTTTGTGCCGGACGCCTTCGACGCATTGGTCGCCGATTACAGCGCGGCGCTCGAGCGGGTGTTGGAACGGCGCGCCTACCGCGTCGAGCACGATGTATCCAAAGAGTTGCGCGTTATCGCCGATCGGCTGGGCAGCTTGCGCGCCGGGCCGCGCGATGTGGTCGACGTCTACCTGGCCGCTCTGAAGCGCAAGGGCGAGGACATCCCTTTGCTCAAAGCGCAGGCGTATGCCGAGGAAGGGCGTTTGGTAGCCCTGGAATTGATGGGGTACCTGGTTTCCTATTACCGCAATCACCTGATGGGCAACGGAACCTACCGCGCGACCGACACGTTGGGTGAACGGAGGCAAACGTGAACAAATATACCTTAAAATTGTACGTGACCGGCCAGACGACGCGCTCTCAATCCGCTGTAGCCAACCTACGCCGGACCTGCGAGGCGGCGCTGCCTGGGCAGTACGATTTGACCATTGTCGACGTGCTGGAGAACCCGCAACTGGCGGAGGACAACAAAATCCTGGCCACGCCGACGTTGGTCAGAGAGTCACCCCACCCCACCCGGCGCATCATTGGCGATCTATCCGACGAGAACAAAGTGTTATTTGGTCTTGGGCTGCGACAAAATGAGGAGGTGGCATTACTATGAGCGAGCAGTTCGTGGAGAAATTGAAGACGGGTATCGAGGGATTCGATTTGATCGCCGAGGGCGGCCTGGCCAAAGGCCGCACCACGTTGGTTTCTGGGACCGCGGGCAGCGGCAAGACGGTCTTCGCGGCTCAGTTTTTAGCCGAGGGCATCAGGAAATTCGGCGAACCGGGGGTGTTTGTCACGTTCGAGGAGACGCCGGAGGACATCCGTCGCAACGTGTCGTCGCTGGGATGGGACGTGGCCGCCTGGGAGGCGGCGGGGCAGTGGGCCTTCGTCGACGCGTCGCCCCAGTTGGGGGAAGATACCGTCTTCAGCGGCAGCTACGACCTGGGCGCACTCCTGGCGCGCATCGAACACGCGGTGAACAAGGTCAGCGCGCAGCGGGTGGCGATGGACTCACTGGGGGCCGTCTTCAGCCGGTTCGGAGACACGGCCATCGTGCGCCACGAACTGTTCCGCGTGGCCTCGGCACTGCGGAAGATGGGCGTCACGTCGGTGATGACGGCGGAGCGCAACCGGGAGTATGGGGACGTGGCGCGGTACGGCGTGGAAGAGTTCGTCGCCGACAACGTGATCATCCTGCGCAACGTGCTCGATTCGGAGAAGCGCCGCCGGACGGTCGAGGTGCTCAAGTTTCGCGGCACGTCTCACCAGAAGGGCGAGTTCCCCTTCACCATCTTGACCGAGCGCGGCATCGTTGTCATCCCCCTCTCCGCCATCGAACTGAAACAACGCTCCTCCAACGTGCGCATTACCTCGGGCAACCCGGCGCTGGACCAAATGTGCGGCGGCGGGTTCTTCCGGGATTCGATCCTGCTCGTTTCCGGGGCGACCGGCACCGGAAAGACGCTGATGGTAACAGAGTTCGTCGCCGGAGGGGTGAGGAACGACGAGCGATGCCTGCTCTTCGCCTTCGAAGAGAGCCGCGAGCAACTGTTCCGCAACGCCGTCGGCTGGGGGGTCGATTTCGAGCGCTTCGAGGAGGAAGGTCGATTGAAGGTCGTGTGCGAGTATCCCGAGGTCACCAGCCTGGAGGACCGCCTGATCAGCATGAAAGCGGCAATCCACGCCTTCAAGCCGAACCGGGTGGCGGTCGACAGCCTTTCGGCCCTGGAGCGCGTGTCGACGATCCGCGGGTTCCGCGAGTTCGTGATCAGCCTGACCTCGTTCATCAAGCACCAGGAGATCGCGGGCCTCTTCACCAACACCACGCCCACGCTCTTGGGCGGCGAATCGGTCACCGAGGCGCACATTTCTACCCTCACCGACTCGATCATCTTGTTGCGATACGTGGAGATGTACGGCGAGATGCGTCGCGGGCTGACGGTGCTCAAGATGCGCGGATCCCAACACGACAAGGACATCCGTGAATTCAGCATCGACAGCGATGGGATGCACATCGGCAAGCCGTTCCGCAACGTCGGCGGCATCCTGGCGGGGAACCCCGTGCGGGTCGACCCCGGTGAGATCGAACGACTGAGCGGCCTGTTCCAGGGGCCAGACAGGATATAGGTGGACATGCGTGAGATGAACGGGGAACTGAAAGCGCAGCTCGCGGCGTACGAGCAGGAACTTGCGCTCAGCGAGCATCGCTTTCGCACGGTGATCGAGAAGAACGCCGATGGCGTGGTTGTCGTGGACGAAGAGGGGCGCGTCCTTTTTCTGAACCCTGCCGCCGAACGCCTGTTTGGGCGCGATAAGACGAGCCTGATCGGAGAGATGTTCGGCTTCCCCGTCGTAGGAGGAGAGACGACCGAACTCGACATCTTCCGCCCAGACAACGAGACGACCATCGTCGAAATGCGCGTGGTCAAAACCACGATGATGGACGGTGCGGTGGTCTACCTGGCTTCTCTGCGCGACATCACCGCACGGAAACAGGCAGAGGATGCGCTGGCGTGGGAGGCGGCGATCAACGCTGCCATCGCCGACCTGGCGCATGCCCTGGTCCAACCGACGACGATCGAGGACATTTCGGCCAAAATCCTGCAGCGGGCCCAGGAACTCACCAACAGCGCGTTCGGCCACGTCGGGTACATCGATCCCAAGACCGGGTACCTGGTCTGCCCGACGCTCGTCCGGGATTGTGAGATCCATCACGGTTCCAAGCAGGAGGTCACGTTCAAGACGTTCGATGGGCTGTGGGGCTGGGTGTTGCAGTACCGCCAACCGCTGTTGACCAACGCGCTGCAGGAGGACCCCCGTGCGACTGACACAGAGATCGGATTGTCCATCCACCGTTTCGTCTCTGCCCCTGCCCTGATCGGCGACCAACTGGTGGGGCAGGTGGCGCTGGCGAATGCGCACCGCGACTACACCCCGCGTGACCTGCAATTCGTCCAGCGCCTGGCCTCGCTCTACGCCCTGGCCGTGCAGCGGATGTGGGAACAAGACGCGCGAGAACGATTTCGCACTGCCCTGAATTGTTCGGCCGAAAGCATCTTCCTGATCGACCGTGAAACGATGGCGTTCATCGACGTGAACGATACGTCTTGCGCCAGCCTTGGTTACACGTACGAAGAGCTACTCTCGATGGGGCTACACGACGTCGAGCCGCAGTACACCCGTGCGGCGCTTGAGCAGGTGTTCGACGAGATCATCCAGGGCGAGGTCAGCACCGGGGTGCTGGAGACGGTGCACCAGCGCAAGGACGGTTCCGAGTTTCCGGTCGAAGTGTATTTGCGGGCGATGAACACGCAGAGCGGCCCGTTGTTGATCGCTTCGGCGCGCAACGTGACCGAGCGCCATCAAATGGAAGCCCGCTTGGAAGAGTACACCCTGCACCTGGAGCGCCTGGTCGTCGAAAAGGTGCACGAGTTGGAGGAAGAGCGAGCCAAAGTGATCCACACGGCCAAGCTGGCCGCGCTGGGTGAGATGGCCACCGGCGTGGCCCACGAACTGAATCAGCCTCTGACGTCGATGCTCTTCGACGCCGATTACTTGAAGGCGATTGCCCACCACGGAGAAGCGGCTGTGAACGTGGTGCCGAACTTTTGGGACGAGTTGGCGGCGGTCGGGGAGAACCTGGCCAGCGACATCAACCGCTGCCGCCGTATCATCGACCACCTGCGCACGTTCGGACGCGTGTTCGAAAGCCCGCCCGTCCCTATCAACCTGAACAAGCCACTCAAAGACAGCTTCATCTTGATCGGCGAGCGCCTGCGCCAACACGACGTCGCGCTCGAACTCCAACTCGACGAGAGCGTGCCGATGGTCCTGGCCGACCCGCAGCGCCTGGAGCAAGTGTTTCTGAACCTGATTACGAACGCCGAATACGCACTGGAAGCTATGGCGAAGCGCGTCGCCCGGGGGGCCGTGGCGCTCCCCGATTACCACAAGCGCCTGACAATCGCCACCTTCAGGGACGGCGATTCCGTGGTGGCCCGCGTGCAGGATAACGGCTGCGGCATCTCGCCTGCCGACCAGGAACGCATTTTCGAGCCATTCTTCACCACCAAGCCGGTGGGGGAAGGTACCGGCCTGGGGCTTTCGATTACCTACGGCATCGTGAACGAGTTTGGCGGCAACGTGACGTTCGAGAGCGCCGAAAATGAGGGGACGACGTTCATCCTTCGGTTTCCTATCTTCTCTGAGCAACCTGTATGACTGAACAATCATTGTATGCCCAGCTTGCGCTGAAAGACAGCCAGTTGAACTTGCTGCTGGAGATCGACCGCATCCGCGACGTGACCCCAGAACCGGCGGCAATGGCGGCCGCCATCGCCAATACCCTCGCCGGTCACTTCGACGCCGATGCGTGCCTGTTGTGCCTGCTGGACCGCGAAACGCGCACGCTGGAGTTGAAAGCCCTCAACGAGCGGGCCACCCCCTTCTACAGGTTACAGACGGCCGCCCTCCAGCCGCTCGCCGAGCGCGCCGTCTCCCTCGCCGAGGCCGCCATCTGGCACAGCGGGGACCCGTGGCTGGCGGCGTTCGCCGCGCAAGCCGGGCTGAACTGGGACGACGTGCACGTGGCCGCGGTGCCCATCATCATGGGGACAAGTGAACGGCTGGGGGCGGTGTTGCTCGTGCGGTCGCAGCGCCCCTTCAGCCGCGACGACGTGGCCCTACTCGACATGGCCGAGAGCCAGATCGATTCCGCCGTCGTCCAGGGCTTCGCCTACCACGACCTCCAGCAACGCAACAAGGAGTTGGAGACCATCTACCGCGTCGACCGCATTCGGGACGAGAACCTCTCGTTCGACGACATGCTCAACGCCGTGCTTGCGGAAGTGCTGCGCGCCATCCCGGCAGAGATGGGATTCATCATGCTCTACAACCCGGTCGATGGCGTCCTGGAGATGCGCGCCACGACACACGACGACCTCTTCCAAGCCGGCGCCTATCAGGAATCGGTGCAGAACGTCGCCAACCAGGCCCTGCAGCAGGCAGAGATGATATGCGCGAACGACCTGGCGGGCGACCTGCACGCCATCCTGTGCATCCCCTTGATCCTGCGCAACGAGATCATCGGCGTGTTGGGAGTGGCCAACGGCTACACCTCGCAGGGCTTCGCCGGAGACGACCGGCGGCTGCTGGGCGCCATCGGCAGCCAGATGGACACCGCCATCTTCGAGAGCCAGGAGCGCCGTCGGTTGCGCCAGGTATTGGGCCGCTCGGTCGACCCGCGCGTGTTGGAGCAGTTGATGGCTCGCCCCGACGTGGACTTCCTCAAGGGCGAGCGCCTGGTGCTCACCGTCCTGTACGCCGACATGCGCGACTCCACCCAACTGGCCGAATGCACCGGCCCCGAGCTGCTGGTCGAGTTCGTCAATGGCTACCTGGCCCAGATGACCGAGATCATCCTCGACCGCCAGGGCACGTTGGACAAATTCATCGGCGACGAGGTCATGGCGCTCTTCGGCGCGCCCTTTCCCCAGCCCGACCACGCGCTGCGGGCGGTGCGGACTGCGTTCGAGATGCAGAGGGCGCACCAATCGATGATGGACGCCTGGCGGCAGCGCGGCCTCGTCCCCTCCCCCATCGGCATCGGCATCGCCAGCGGCGAAATGATCGTCGGCGAGATGGGCTGCGCCCGGCGCACCGACTACACCGTCATCGGGCGGGCGGCCAACCTGGGATCGCGCATCTGCGGCGTGGCCGGCGGCGGAGAGGTGCTCGTCAGCCAGGAGACCTACGACATGGTGCAGGATGCCGTCGAGGCCGTGCCCATCACCGGTACGCATTTGAAGGGCATCAGCCCCGACGTGTGCTTCTATCGCGTGGTTCGGATGAGGTAGAGGGGCGGGCGGTTGGTAGGGGTCGGTCTGAGTCGGTGGTAGGCGCGCGATTGAATCGCGCGCCTACTCCGGTGGGCCCACCACAAACGGCAGAAAATGGCGGTTGTGTGACATTGTCAAACTATTCAGCGGGCACGGTCGTGTTGGAAACGTGACCTTCGTCCCCTTCTTCGCCTTCTTCCTCCTCCAACGGGGGGAGGAGGGCCGTGTTCAGCACCTCGTCCATGTGGCTGACCTGAACCACGTTCAAGTCGCGCAGCACCTTGCGCGGCACCTCCACCAGATCGGGTTCGTTTTCTTTGGGGACGATGACCGTTTTGATGCCGGCCCGGTGGGCGGCCAGGAGCTTCTCTTTCAACCCGCCAATGGCCAGGACGCGCCCGCGCAGGGTGATCTCGCCCGTCATACTCACGTCCCGCCGCACCGGGGCGTTGGTGAGCGCCGAGATCAACGCCGTCGCCATCGTGATGCCGCCGGAGGGGCCGTCCTTGCGAATCGCCCCTTCGGGCAGGTGAATGTGGATGTCGACCTTGTCGAAGAAGTCGTCTTCCAGCCCCAGATCGTCCGAGCGCGAGCGGGCATAGCTGAGGGCGGCCTGAGCCGATTCCTGCATCACGTCTCCGAGCTGCCCGGTCAACGTCAGGTTGCCCTTGCCGGGCATCAACACGACCTCGGTGGCCATCAAGTCGCCACCCCCTTCGGTCCACGCCAGGCCCATCACCGTACCGACCACGTCCTCCTGCTCCAGTTTATTGTGCAGGTAGTGGGGCGGGCCGAGGAAGCGGGGCAGCATCGGCTCTTTGATGCGCTTGAGCGGTTTCTTGTGCTCTGCCAGCCGCCGGGCTGCCTTCCGGCAGATCGACGCGATCTCGCGCTCCAGATTGCGCACGCCGGCCTCGTAGGTGTATTCGCGGATCATGCGCTTGAGCACGTCCGTCGAGAAATGGGGCGGATGCTTCTCCAGGCCGTGTTCTTCGACCTGCCGGGGGATGAGGAAGCGGTGGGCGATCTCCAGCTTTTCCTCTTCCGTGTAGGAGGGAAACTCGATCACCTCCATGCGATCTTGCAGCGCCGGCGGGATCGGGTCGAGGATGTTGGCCGTGGTGATGAAGAAGACCTTCGAGAGATCGTAGGCCACTTCCATGTAGTGGTCGGAGAAGGCGGCGTTCTGTTCCGGGTCGAGCACTTCGAGCAGCGCGGCAGACGGGTCGCCGCGAAAATCGGAGCCGAGCTTGTCCACCTCGTCCAACATGAACACGGGGTTGATCGATTCGGCCCGTCGCATGGTCTGGATGACGCGGCCGGGCATCGCGCCGATGTACGTGCGCCGGTGCCCGCGAATCTCCGCCTCGTCGCGCACGCCGCCCAGGCTGACGCGCACGAAATTGCGCCCCAACGCCTCGGCAATCGACTTCCCCAGACTCGTCTTGCCGGTCCCCGGCGGTCCCACGAAGCACAGGATCGGGCTGCGCATTTTGTCCGGCGCCAGCTTTTTGACGGCGATGTACTCCAAGATGCGTTCTTTGGCCTTGGGCAGCCCGTAGTGGCGCGATTCCAGCACCTTTTCCACGTGCGCCAGCTCCAGGTTGTCCTCCGTCTGCTTCTGCCAGGGCAGGCTGACCATCCAATCGAGGTACGTGCGGATGACACCCACCTCGGGGGCCAGCGAGGGCATGGCGGCCATGCGCTCGATCTCACGCTCGGCTTGTTTGAGGGCTTCCTCAGGCAGGCCGACCTGCGCGATCTTCTCCCTCAGTTCGCTGACTTCTTGAGTGAACGAGTCCGTCTCGCCCAGCTCGGTTTGGATGGCTTTCATCTGCTCGCGGAGGAAGTATTCGCGCTGGTTGCGGTCCAACTCCTGCTGCACGGCAGAGTGAATTTTGTCCTCCAGCTCAAGCACGTCCAGTTCTTTTGCCAGGAGCACGCTGATATGTTGCAGGCGGGCGGTGGGGTCCAGCACTTCCAGCACTTCCTGGCGCTGGGCGGTCTCCAGCGTGAGGGTCTGGGCGACCAGGTCGGCCAGCCAGCCCGGGTCGCGGATATTCATGGCGAAGATGTACAGGTCCTCCGGCAGCGAGCGGTTGAGCTGCACTGCCTTCTCGAACAGGGCCAGCACGGCCCGCGCGAGCGCCTCGGTTTGGCGCGTGCGCGCGGTCGGTTCGGCGATGGAGAGTGCCCGCACGCGAATGTAGGGTTCGAGTTGGAGGTACTCCAGGATTTGAGCGCGCCGCCCGCCTTGGGCCAGGATGCTCACCGAGCCGTCGGGCATGTGGAGCATGCGGCCGATGATCAGGTCGGCGCCGAGGGTATACAGGTCCTCCGGCCCGACGTCGTCGACCCCGGGGTCGCGTTGGGCCACGGCGATGAGCGGTTCGTCCTGCTCCAGCGCCACTTCGACCGCTTCGATGGAGCGGTCGCGCCCGATGATCAGTGGTGAGACCATGCGGGGGTAGAAGACCATGTCGCGCAGCGGCATCAGCGGCCCTTCGATGACCTTGTCGATTTGTTCGCCAGGTTCATCGGGTTCGAATTCGAACTCACTGAACAGGAAGGGGTTCGGGTTCGTCCATCCCATTTGGAACAGTCCATCACCCCAATCGTTATTCCACGTCATACGGCCTCCTTAACGTCGCTTTCCGGCAACGGGTGGCCGTTATGTTCGGCCCAGGCTTCGCGTGCGTCGGCGACGACGAAGATGGACCCGGTGACGAGCACGCCCGTTCCCGGTTCCACGATCGCCATAGCGCGCTGGATGGCGCGGTGCACGTTGACGGCCACCTCTGCGCCCTTGCCCACCGAGGCGGCGATGTCTGCCAGGTCGAGCGGCACGGCCGAGCGGGGGTGCTGGGAGCGGGTCACGATGAGATATTCGGTGATTGGCAGCAGCGTTTCCAACATCCCGGCGATGTCTTTGTCGATAGAAGCGCCGAAGATGATCACCCAGCGGCGGTCGGGGAACCACTCTTGGAGCGCGAGCTTCAAGACGTGGGTGGAGTAGGGATTGTGGGCGCAATCGACGATGAACAGCGGCATTTCACTCAGGATTTCCATTCTGCCGGGCCACTCGACGCGGCGCAGGCCGGCTTCGACGGCCGGGCGCGGCAGGTCGAAGCCGCGCGTACGCAGCACGTCGAGCGCGGCGATGGCCGTGGCGGCGTTTTCCAGTTGGTGGCGGCCGAGCAGCGGCAGCCAGTACGCCCCGCTGAGGTCGCTATCGCCTGGCGCGCGGATGGTGAACGACTGCCCGCGCGTGTCCACCGGCCCGGCCTCCCAGGTCCAATCCCGCCCCACGGCGAGGAGGGGCGCGGCGCGTTCCTGGCTGACCGCTTCGATGACCTGGAGCGCTTCTGGTTGCTGCGGTGCGGTGACGATGGGGACACCCGGTTTGATGATGCCGGCCTTTTCGCGCGCGATTTCGGGCAGCGTGTCGCCCAGGATGTAGGTGTGGTCCTTGCTGAGGGAGGTGATGATCGCCGTCTCGGGCAGGAGCACGTTGGTGGCGTCCAGCCGGCCGCCCAATCCGACCTCGGCCACGAGCACGTCGATCTTGTGGCGGGCGAAGTGGGTGAAGGCCAGCGCGGTGATCGCCTCGAAGGTGGTGGTGCCGGGGGTCTGCTCGATCAGGGGGCAGATTTCCTCCATCAGTGCGACGATGTCGTCTTCGGTGATCAGCGTGTTCTCCACGCGGATACGCTCGCGGAAGGTGTGCAGGTGGGGCGAGGTATACAGGCCAGTGCGGTAGCCGGCCGCGCGCAGGGCGGATTCGACCATGACCGAGGTAGAACCTTTGCCCTTGGTGCCGGCGATGTGGACGGCGTCGTACGCGTGGTGCGGGTTGCCCAGGGCAGCCAGCAGTCGCTCGACGCGCGCTAGGCTCAACGTCTCCGGCGTGTAGCGCTCGATACGTTGTTTTTCGTAATCTGTCAGACTGTGCAGGTATTCGATCGCTTCAAGGTACGTCATAGCTTTTCCTTGTAATGTATTGGCACGGGATTGTACAACGTTTTGGGGGAATTGCAAATGGTGGGCGAGATTAGCACTTTCCAATGCCACTGCAGAAAGGAGGAGTGGGGGTTTGCGGGCAGCGAAGCCGCCTGCCCCTCCCACTCCTCCCTTCGACGCGCCAAGCGGGTAACTGCCGGGCGCACAGCCTGAGCAGCTACGCTCCTTTAATCATCCCCTTCCAGCCGATTGAGGCGGTCCATTACCTCGGCCAATTCCTGGCGTAGCGCCTCGGCCGACTGTTTGAGTTCGGCAACGTCTTCCCCGCCAGAACTGGCGGGGGTGGCGGAAGCCATGGGAGGCGTTGGCGGTATAGCGGCACTGCGTCCCATACCCATGCCACGCCCCATACCACGCCCCATACCGCGTCCCATGCCGCGCCCCATGCCCGTCCCCATACCGCGCCCCATGCCTGTACCCACGCCGCTCCCCATACCCATTCCAGCGTGTGCCTGGGCGCTTGCTCCGCCAATAGTGGGGAGCTGTCCGGCTTTATACGCCTCCACCGCCTGGCGCACCGTACCGCCGCTAAACAGATAGACAGGCACACCGGCGGGCTGGAATACGTCAAACGCATTCGGGCCTACGTTGCCGGTGATGACTGCTTGTGCCCC
>JAFGOJ010000277.1 GCA_016926575.1 Anaerolineae bacterium
ATGATCGCCCGCGTCATCGAGCAGCAGCGGGCTGGTGGAACGGCCGGCGCGTTGGAGGGCGTCGTGCAGGTCGAAACGCTGGAAGAGGCCGTGCGCGCGGCGGCGCGCCTGGCGAGCCCTGGTGACGTCGTGTTGCTCTCGCCCGGCGGGACCAGCTTCGACGCGTTCCGCGATTTCGCCGAGCGCGGCGACCGGTTCAGGGAATGGGTGGAGACATTGGAGGCGTAGGCGATGGCTAAGAAGGGAAGCCGAAATGGACGGGAGCGCAGAGCACCCGACTACCTGCTGATTTTGATCGTGGCGGCGCTATTGCTGATCGGCCTGTTGATGGTCTACAGCACCACCTTCGATTGGGGTAACCAGGTCATGGGCGATTCCTTCTACCACGTCAAGCGCCAGGTGCTGTGGACGGTGTTGGGAGTGGCGATTGCGGTGGCGCTGGCCTACGTGCAATACAATCGGCTGCGCGATCTGGCAGTCCCGATCATGGGTATCACGCTGGGGGTGCTGGTGCTCCTGCTCGCCATCGGCGAACAGCACCTGGGCGCGCGGCGCTCCTTCCTCGGCGGCTCCGTCCAGCCGGGCGAGCTGGCCAAGCTGACCACCCTGATCTACGTCTCGGCGTGGGTCTCTTCGAAGGGCGAGCAGATTCGCGACGTGGCCTACGGCTTCGTGCCGTTCGCCGTGTTGGTGGGGGTGGTTTCCGGCCTGGTGATGCTGCAACCTGACCTGAGCACGGCAGCGGTCATCATGCTGACCAGCTTCGCCGTCTTCTTCCTGGCCGGGGCGGACCTGGTGCAGATTATGGTGGGCAGTGCGGCGGGCGGCGGGGCGTTCTCGCTGCTGGTGATGTTCTATCCATACGCCCGGCAGCGGTTGGAAGAGTTCATCAGCATGCTGCGCAATCCAGAAATGATGAGCTACCACGCCCGCGAGTCTCTGATCGCGTTGGGAAGCGGCGGGGTCTTCGGGAAAGGGTTCGGCATGAGCTACCAGAAATTTGGCTACCTGCCGGTCCCGCACACCGACAGTATCTTCTCCATCATCGGCGAAGAGCTGGGGTTGGTTGGATGTCTGGTAGTCGTGGCACTGTTCGTCGTGTTGGCGTGGCGCGGGTTCCGCATCGCCCTGCGTGCGCAAGACTCTTTCGGGATGGTGCTGGCGTGTGGGTTGACGGTCCTGTTGGTCTCGCAGGCGCTGATCAATGTGGGCGTCGTGACGGGGCTGCTCCCGTTCACGGGGATGGTCTTGCCGTTCATCAGCCTGGGCGGTTCATCGCTGCTGGTTTCTATGGCGGCGGTGGGGATTCTGTTGAGCATCTCTCGGGGCGGAAACCCGAGGGAATGGAGGGTCAGTGCGGATCTGGATCGCTGGCGGTGGGACGGGGGGACACGTCTATCCCGGTCTGGCCGTCCTTCAGGATCTTAGAGCCGGCGGCCCGGTCGAACCGCTGTACGTTGGCGGGATCGACAGCGTCGAGGAGCGGCTGGCGGAGCGGGCGGGTTTGCGGTTCGTGGGGGTTCACGCCGGCGGCGTCCACGGCCTGGCCCCACACATCGTGGCGCGGAACCTGGTCAAATTGGCGCGCGGGTTTGGAGACGCGCTGCGGCTGGGGCGGCGCGAGCGGCCGCAGGCGTTGTTCGTCACCGGGGGGTACGCCAGCGTGCCCGTGGCGATGGCGGCCTGGGTGCTGCGGGTGCCGATCCTGGTCTATCTGCCGGACATCGAGCCGGGGCTGGCGGTGCGCTTCATCGCGCGGCTGGCGCGGCGGGTAGCTGTGACGACCGAGGCCTCGCGGGCCTATTTCCCGGCCCGCAAGGTGGTCGTCACCGGGTATCCGGTGCGCCCGGCGCTGCGGAGCGTCGAGAGGGAGGCGGGGCGGCGCGCGTTTGGCCTGCCGCCCGACGCGACCGTCGTGTTGATTTTCGGCGGCAGCCACGGCGCGCGGAGCATCAACCAGGCTGTGGTGCAGAATCTGGAAGCGGTGTTGCAGGAGGCGGAGGTGATTCACGTGAGTGGGGAACTCGATTGGGTGTGGGTGGCGGAGCGGGCGGCGCAATTGCCCGCCGACCTGCGCGCTCGCTACCATTCCTTCCCCTACCTGCACGAGGAGATGGGCGCGGCGCTCGCGGCGGCGGACCTGGCGGTCTGCCGGGCGGGAGCGTCGGCGTTGGGGGAACTGCCTGTCTTCGGCCTGCCGGCGGTGCTCGTCCCTTACCCGCACGCCTGGCGTTATCAACGCGTCAACGCGCAGTGGCTGGTGGAACGCGGTGCGGCGGTCATGTTGGAAGACGAACGGTTGGGTGCGGCGCTGTTGGACGTCCTGCGCGAGCTGCTTGTGGACCGCGCGCGGCTGGCTCAGATGAGCGAGCGGGCGCGGGAGCAGTCCCGCCCGGACGCCGCAGCCCGGCTGGCCGCGGAACTGCGAGCCATAGCCCGCCCAGGCGCGGAGGAGGCATCCTGATGGTCCCGATACATACGATGTTCTTCTTATTGGTGGGGGTCTTCGTCCTGATCGGCAGTATGCGCGGATGGGCGAAGGAAATCCTGGTTGCCGTCAGTGTGATCCTGGCGCTGTTCGTCGAGGCGGTGCTCACGACCCTGGTGCCGCCGATCCAAGAGCTGTGGATGAACGTGCACCCGATGACGCAGTTTTGGGTCAGGGCCGTCATTTTTTCGGTGCTCGTCTTGTTCGGCTACGCCAGCCCGACACTGTCGGGCCGGCTAGGCTCGAAAGTGGCCCGCGAACGGTTGCAAGACATTCTGTTGGGCTTTTTCCTGGGGCTGCTGAACGGCTTGCTCGTCGTGGGGACGCTGTGGTTTTTCCTGGACGAGGCGCACTACGGGGTGGCAGACGGTCAGTGGCGACTCGAACCGGCGACGGTGCAGGTGGTCGACGCGAGCGGGCAGCCCGTTTTCGATGCGGAGAATCGGGCGGTGATGGAACCGGTCTACGATGCGGATGGGAACCCGGTGATGGAGGCCGTCTACGCAGACGATGCGCGCGGATTGGGGGAGATTCGCCCGCCCGGGCGCAACACGACCGCCTCGCGCATCCTGCCCTATCTCCCGCCGCGCATCATCAAGGGGGCACCGCTGTACGTGGCGGTAGCGCTCTCCTTCGTCTTCGTACTCATCGTGTTTGTGTGATGGATATGGACTTCAAGGGGAAGCACGTTCATTTGGTGGGCATCGGCGGCGCGGGGCTTTCGGCCATCGCGCGCGTGCTGATGGGACGCGGGGCGGTCGTTTCCGGCTCCGATCTGTTCTTGTCGCCCGTTGCTGCCGACCTGGAACGCGATGGGGTGCGGGTTTACATGGGACACGAGGCGGCCCACGTCGACGGAGCGGAGATGGTGCTGGTCTCGTCGGCGGTGCCCGCGCGCAACGTCGAGGTGCAGGCCGCGCGGGCGATGGGTATTCCCGTCTTCCGCCGGGCCGAGTTCCTGGGCGCGATGATGGACGGCTACCTGGGCGTCGCCATCGCCGGCACCCACGGCAAGACCACGACGACGGCAATGGTCGCCTCCATTCTCTGGGAGGCTGGGCTGGACCCCACGTTCATCGTCGGTGGGATGGTGTCTGGGATGGGGACGAATGCCCGGGCCGGGGCCGGCCCACACTTCGTCATCGAGGCCGACGAATACGATCGCACGTTCCACGGATTGAAGCCGCAGGTGGCCGTGGTGACCAACGTCGAACACGATCACCCGGATTGCTACGCGACCTTCGCCGATTTCAAGGCTGCCTTCCGGCAGTTCCTGGCGAACGTGCCGCCCGACGGGGTGCTGGTGATATGTTGGGACCATCCGGCGGCGCGCGAATTGGGGGAGCAGCGCGCGGCGCAGGGGTGGCCGGTGATCACCTACGGGCTGGAGGCGGGCGCCGATTGGCAGGCTGTCGACGTGCGGCCCAACAACGCCGGCGGCTCGGATTTCCTGGCCATCCGCCACGGGCACGTGTTGGGGTTGGTGCGGCTGCGCGTGCCGGGGCGGCACAACGTGGCCAACGCGCTGGCAGCGCTGGCCGTGGCCGAGCACCTGGGCGTGCCGTTTCCAACCGCGCGCTCGGCTATGACGAGTTTCCGAGGCGTGGGCCGCCGTTTCGAGATCAAGGGCAAGGTCGATGGCGTGACCGTGGTGGACGATTACGCCCACCATCCCACTGAAATTCGCGCTACGCTGGCGGCGGTGCGGGAGCAGTTCTCCAACCAGCCCGTATGGGCCGTGTGGCAGCCCCACACCTACAGCCGGACGCGCACGTTGCGGCTGGAGTTCGCGCTGGCGTTCGACCGCGCCGACCACGTGCTGGTGCTGCCGATCTACCCCGCGCGGGAGCGGGATACGTTGGGCATCAGCAGCGCCGACGTGGTGGCCGAGATGCGCCATCCCGACGCGCGGGTCGTGGAGTCGCTGGAGGAGGCGGTCGTTGTTTTGGCCACCGAGGTCCGCTTCGGCGAGGTCGTCGTCACGCTGAGTGCTGGGGATGGCGACCGCGTGGGCGAGTGGCTGCTTTTCGCGCTGAGTGAGGAGGACGAGGATGGGGACGTCGCAGGCTGACAGGATTGCCAATCGCCTGGAGCGCGTGCGCAAGCGCAAGCGCGTGCAAGAGGGATTTGCCAGTTCGGTCGAGGCGGTGACGGTGCGGGTTGTGCCGGATGCGGAAAACAAGAAGCCGCGCAAGCCGAAGAAATTGGACACGAATTCTCACGAATAGGAGTTCTGGTGAGCGAGGTATTGGAGCAGTTGGCGCGGGTGTTGGGGGAACGGGCGAAGCGGGATGAACCGTTAGCGCCGTATACCAGCATGCGCGTCGGCGGGCCGGCGGACCTGCTGGTCGCCTGCCGCACGGCCGACGAGGTGGTGCGGACGGCGCGGCAGGCGCAAGCGCACGGCGTGCCCTGGCTGGTGCTGGGTAGCGGCTGCAACGTGCTGGTGGCCGACGCCGGGGTGCGTGGCCTGGTCATCCTCAACCGGGCGGAGCAGGTGCGCCTGGCGGACGACGGCACGGTGTGGGCGGAGACGGGCGCACAGATGGCGGCCCTCTCGCGCCAGGCGGTGGAACGCGGACTGGGTGGGTTGGAGTGGGCGGCGGGCCTGCCGGGGACGGTGGGCGGGGCGGTGGTGGGCAACGCCGGCGCGTTTGGCGGCGACGTCGCTACGAACCTCGTCAGCGCCCAGGTCCTGCCGCGCGACGGTGCGGCGGCTGAGCGTCCCGGCGCGTGGTTCGATTTCGTCTACCGGGGCAGCCGGATCAAGGCGCTGCCCACGCACGAGCGCCCCGTCGTGTTGGCGGCGACGTTCCAACTGCGCCCCGGCGATCCGCAGGCGTTGCGGGCACAGGCCGCCGAGATCGTCACCTGGCGGCGCACACGCCATCCCAGCGGCGCGACGATGGGCTCGACATTCAAGAACGCGCCAGACGCCCACGCGGGCCGGGTCATCGAGGGCGCGGGGCTGAAGGGGTATCGCATCGGTGGGGTCAAGGTGTCTGAGCAGCACGCGAACTTCTTCGTCAACACCGGCGAGGCGACCGCAGCCGACGTATTGGCGCTGATGCGCCACGTTCAGGACATCGTCGAGCGGCAGTTTGGCATCCGCCTGGAACCGGAAGTCGAGCTGGTAGGCGCGTGGGGGCTGCCGAATGAGAAATGAAGACATGAGACGCGAGAAAAAGGTCCGCGTGGGGGTGGTATTCGGTGGGCGCTCCGGCGAGCACGAGGTCAGTTTGATGTCGGCGCGCTCGGTGGTGGGGGCGATGGACCCGCACAAGTACGACGTGGTGCCGGTGGGCATCACCAAGGACGGGCAGTGGATCGCCGCGGGCGACCCGATGCGCGCGCTCGCCTCGGGCGATGCGTCTCTCAGCCAGCCCGCCGCGATCCTGGGCGACCCGTCGCGGCGCGGGTTGGTGCGGTTGGAGGAGGGCACGCAGGCTATCGAGACGGCGTCCCTTGCCGAGATCGACGTCATCTTTCCCGTCCTGCACGGGCCCTACGGCGAGGACGGCACGGTTCAAGGGCTGTTGGAGCTGGCCGGGATTCCCTACGTCGGGGCGGGGGTGCTGGCCTCGGCGCTGGCGATGGACAAGATCGTCTTCAAGGACGTGATGGTGGCCAAGGGGCTGCCGGTCGCGCCCGGTGTGGCGGTTATGCGGAAGGCGTGGAAGGCGAGCCCGGACGAGGTGCTGGACCGCATCGAGGCGGAACTGGGCTACCCGGTCTTCGTCAAGCCGGCGAATCTGGGATCGAGCGTGGGCGTCAGCAAGTGCCACGACCGGGCGGGATTGGCACGCGGTCTGGCGGATGCGGCCACTTACGACCGCAAGCTGCTGGTCGAGGCGGCGGTGCCCGAGGCGCGCGAGATCGAGGTGAGCGTGTTGGGCAACGATGACCCCATCGCCTCGCTGCCGGGGGAGATTCTTCCCAGCCGGGAGTTTTACAGCTACGCGGCGAAGTATTTGGACACGGGGGAAGACGCCTCGGGCCTGCTCATCCCCGCGCCGCTGTCGCCGCAGATGACCGAGCGCGTGCGCGAGCTGGCCGTGCAGGTCTACCGGGCCATCGACTGCGCCGGGATGGCGCGGGTGGATTTCCTGCTCTCCGGGAAGACCGGCGCGTTGATCGTCAACGAGGTCAACACGATTCCGGGCTTCACGTCCATCAGTATGTATCCCAAGCTGTGGGAGGCGAGCGGAATGTCTTACGCTGAGTTGATCGACCGGCTGATCGACCTGGCGCTGGAGCGGCACGCGGACCGGGTGCAGTGCAAGACGAGCTACGAACCAGGAGCGGCAGAATGACGAAGCGGTCGTCGGGAAAGAAGCGCCAGCCGCCGGTGCGGCGCCATCGGTACGAGACGGCGTCGCCGGTTGTTTTGGGCTGGCGGCCTGTGGCGGAGGCGGCCGCGCCGACGGTTTCGGTGGGGTGGGTGCTGTTGGTGCTGGGGGTTGCGGCGCTGGTCGGCGCGGGGGCGTGGTTTTCCTTCAGCCCGCGCTTCTACGTCTTGGGCGCGCAGGTGACCGGTGTGGAGCGGTTGTCGGCGGGCGCGGTGTACGAGGCCAGCGGATTGGACCGGCTGCACATTTTGTGGGCCAATGCGGCCGCGGCAGAGGCGCGCATCGCTGAGCAGTTGCCCTCGGTCGAGCGAGTCGACGTGACGTGCGGGCTGCCGGCCGTGTGCCTCATCGCGGTGACCGAGCGTGCGCCGTTGTTGACGTGGGTGGTGGGCGAGCAGGTGTTTTGGGTCGATGCGGCGGGGGGCTTCACCCCGGCCGCCGAGCCGCTGGCCGAAGGGTGGGCGGTGTACGGGCCGCTGCCCACCGCTGAAGACGGTCTGGTCGAACCGGACGTGCTGGCGGCGTTGGAGGAACTGGGGGAAGCGGACCTCGCGCGGCAGCCGGTGACGTACCGGCCGGGGCGTGGATTGGTCATCATCGACGAGCAGGGCTGGCGCGTCATTTTGGGGCAGGGGACGGGGATGGATCGGCGGCTTCAGGTGTACGCGCTGGTGCGAACCTACCTGCTGGAACAGGGCATTCGGCCGCGGTTCGTCGACGTGCGGTTCCCCGAGGCGCCCTACTACTCCGAGACGAACGAATGGTGAGGTTGCCGTGGAACGAATGGTAGTCGGTATAGACATCGGGTCCAGCAAGATTTGCGTGCTCGTGGCCGAGGTGGGGGGCGAGTACGGCATGCGCATCGTTGGGGTGGGCCTCGTGCCGGCCCGTGGTATGCGCAAGGGCGTGGTGGTCAACGTCAACGAGGTGACTCAATCGATTATGACGGCTGTGAGCGAGGCCGAGCGCACTTCCGGCTATCGCATCGAGCGGGCATACGTGGGCCTCAGCGGCGCGCACACGGCTTCTCAGAACAGCCACGGCATGGTGGCCGTTTCGCGGCGGGACGACGGGATCGCATTGGACGACATCGACCGGGTGATGGATGCGGCGGGCGCGGTCAATTTGTCGCACAACCGGGAGCTGCTCCACGTCATCCCGCGGCGGTACACGGTGGACGACCAGGCCGGCGTGCGCGATCCGCTGGGAATGCACGGGTTCCGGCTGGAGATGGAGGCGCACGTGGTGACCAGCTCGACCACGGCGCTGCAGAACCTGGTCAAGTGTGTCGTGGGGGCGGGGGTGGAGGCCGACGAGGTGGCGCTCTCTAGCCTGGCGGCGGCGCACGCGGTATTGGACGAGAGCGAGCGCGAGATGGGCGCGGTGCTGGTCGATATGGGCGGCGGCACGACCGACATCGCCATCTTCATCGATGGGACGGTGTGGCACACGTCGACGCTGGGCATCGGCGGTGAGTACATTACCAGCGACGTCGCCATTGGGTTGCGGCTGACGAGCGAGCTGGCCGAGTCGGTGAAGATCGAGTACGGCCACGCCCGTGCGATCCAGGTGGCGCAGGACGAGCGGTTTACGGTGAAGGGCATAGGAGACAGCGGCTTGCAGCCGATCTCGCGCTGGAAACTGGCCGAGATCATCGAGGCGCGTGTCGAAGAGATGCTCGGCATGGTCGGCCAGGAGATCAAGCGCTCCGGCTACGACGGGCTGTTGCCGGCGGGCGTCGTATTGTGCGGCGGCGTGGCCCAACTGCCGGGGATCGAAGACCTGGGGCGCGACGTGCTGGGGCTTCCGGTGCGGATCGGTACGCCGAAGGGTCTGGTGGGATTGATAGATCGCGTGAGTGGCCCGGCGTTTGCAGTGCCGGTTGGATTGGTGAGCTGGGGGGTGATGGCGGACGGACGCCGTCCGCTGCCCAAAGCTGGAGCATCGTTCGGGCGGCGCCTGGCGAAGTGGTTGCGGGCGCTTCTGCCCGGTCAAACGGGTTAGTTGAGTTCATTTTATAGTCAAGGAGGAGACAAATGCAAAGGGCACCTCAAGTCGAAAACTTCGCACGGATTCGCGTTATAGGTGTCGGTGGGGGCGGCAGCAATGCCGTCAACCGGATGATCGCAGAGGGGATCAGCGGTGTCGAGTTTGTGGCTGTCAACACGGACGCACAGGCGTTGATGCTGGCCGATGCTCCCAAGCGGGTGCGCATCGGCGACAAGCTGACGCGCGGCCTGGGTGTGGGCGGCAACCCCGAACTGGGCTCCAAGGCGGCTGAAGAATCGGCCGACGAGCTGTACGAGGTCCTCAAGGGGTCGGATATGGTCTTCATCACCGCCGGGATGGGCGGTGGGACGGGCACGGGCGCTGCGCCGGTGGTGGCCAAGCTGGCGCGGGAGATGGACGCGCTGACCATCGGCGTCGTCACGCGCCCCTTCTCCTTCGAGGGCAAGCGCCGCTCCGAGGTGGCTGCGGCGGGCATCGAAGCGTTGAAGGAACACGTCGATACGTTGATCGTCATCCCCAACGACCGGCTATTGGAGATCGTCGAGAAGCGGGTGACGTTGAAGGACGCGTTCAGTGTTGCCGACGACGTGCTACGGCAGGGTATCCAGGGCATCTCTGAACTGATCACCGTGCCGGGGTTGATCAACCTGGACTTCGCCGACGTGCGCACGGTGATGTCGGAGGGTGGGGCGGCGTTGATGGCGGTCGGGCGTGCCAGCGGCGACAACCGGGCCATCGAGGCGGCCCAGCAGGCGGTTTCGAGCCGGCTGTTGGACATCACCATCGACGGTGCGCGTGGCATCCTCTTCAACATCACCGGTGGCGCGAACCTGAGCCTGTACGAGGTCAACGAGGCGGCGTCGATCATCAAGGAGACCGCGCACCCCGAGGTCAACCTGATCTTCGGCGCGGTCATCGACGAGTCGATGCAGGACGAGATTCGCATCACCGTCATCGCCACCGGCTTCGACGGCGCGCGGACGGCGGAACCCCGCGTGCGGCGCGTGTCGGCGCGGGAGACGGTCGAGTTTGCGCTGCCCAACATCGACAAGGACGATCTGGAGATTCCGGCGTTCCTGCGCCGCAATCGTGCCGGCTAACTGAATAGATTGCAACCGTTGCCCCCTCATTGCTCTGCGCATTTGTCGGACAGAGCGTAACGGCGCGACCCTCTACGCGCGCGTTGCGCTCTGTCTGGTGTCTTTCCCCCGTTCATTGCGCTCTCTGGCCCATGTGCTATAATGGAAGTCCAGTTGAGTGATATTCCCTATTGTTGAAGTTGAAAATAAAATAGAGGTGCTATGGCTCGTAAGTCGAATCGCAACCAGCGTCTGTTTTGGACGCTTTTGAGTTTGTTCGTCGTGATCAGTATGGGCATTAGCCTGGCGATTTCGTTCACCCCTACCCGGCCGCAGGCCACGCTTACACCTGTGCCGACGTTTACGCCGCTTCCGACGCGCACGCCGACGCCGCCGCCAGGGTAGAAGACACGTAACTTCTCAATCAAGCGGGGAGAAATGGGGGTTTTGCGGGTGGCGAGGCCGCCCGCAAAACCCCCACCCCCACTTTTTGAGAAGATATAAAGATACGAAGACACGCTACGTGACGACCGGAGAGTGAAGAAGATGGGCGATCAGGGATTGAAGGTGCTCTTCCTGTCTGCTGAGGCGGTCCCGTTTGCCAAAGTGGGCGGCCTGGCAGACGTTGCCGGCGCGCTGCCCAAGGCCTTGCGTGAGCTGGGGCACGACGTGCGCTTGATGATGCCGCGGTATGGCTCCATCCGTTCTCAGCAGTTTCATTTCCAAAAGGTCAACAAGCCGTTGTCTGTGCCAATTGGGCCGGATAACGAGACGGCGCACCTGGTTTACACCGAGGAGGCCGGTTTTCCTGCTTATTTGATCTGGGACGAGAAGTTCTTTTCGCCGCGCGAGCGCATTTACGGCTTCGACGACGACCCGCAGCGGTTCGCATTTTTCAGCCGCGCGGTCATCGCTGCGCTGCCCGTGCTGGACTGGGTGCCCGACGTCATCCACGCCAACGACTGGCACACGGCCGCCGTGCCGACCTGGCTGGCCTACGAGGGCCGCTTCCTGCCTGAGTACCGCCACATAGCCTCGCTGTTCACCGTGCACAACCTGGCTTATCAGGGCATCGCCGGGCGGTTGATCCTGACCTTTGCCCGGATGGAGTACGTGCGGCACCTGGAGGTCGAACCGCCCGGGCAGGTCAACTGGATGGCACAGGGCATTGCCAGTGCCGACGTGATCAATACCGTCAGCCCTCAGTACGCGGAAGACATCGTCGAGACCGGTGCGGGGACCGGGTTGGAGCCGCTGCTGCGCGAGCGCAAGGAGCGGCTGGTGGGCCTGCTCAACGGCGTCGATTACGACCTGTGGAACCCGCAGACAGATGAGCACATCCGTCAGAAATTCGACCTGTCGAACCCGAAGATGCGGGCGGTGAACAAGGCCGCGCTTCAACAAGAAGCGCGTCTGCCCGTGCGCTCCGACGTGCCGCTGGTGGGCCTGGTCGGCCGGTTGGACTACGTCAAAGGCTCCGACATCCTCTACCCCGTCCTGGAGGCCTTGCTGACCCATAACGACGTGCAGGTCGTCCTCCTGGGGGCCGGGCAAACCGAGTACCAGGGCGGGCTGGAGGCGCTGCAAGAGCGCTTCCCCGACCGGATGCGGGCGTTCTTGAAACATGACGATCCGCTGGCCCGGCGCATCTATGCTGGCAGCGACGTGTTCTTGATGCCGTCCCGTTTCGAGCCCTGTGGGACAGGGCAGATGATTGCGATGCGCTACGGCGCAGTGCCGGTCGTCCACAAGACCGGCGGGCTGGCCAATACGGTGGTCGATTATCACCGCCGCGCCGACAAGGCCACCGGTTTCGTTTTCGAGACGTTCACACCCGAGGCTTGCCTCGACGCGTTGACCCACGCGCTGCGCGTCTTCCGCGATCCGGAGACCTGGGCCGCGTTGCAGATGCGGGGCATGAAGGCCGATTTTTCATGGAAAGCGTCGGCGCGCCAGTATGCCGATCTTTACCGCCGCGCGATCGAGGTCTCTCAGCAAGGATAACGTCCTTTGTCTGGTTGCCATCTGTGCGTCCACGGCCATTTCTACCAGCCGCCACGGGCCGATCCCTTTACGGGCATCATCCCGCGGGAGTTGGACGCTGCCCCCTACGCCAACTGGAACGAGCGCATCACAGCCGAGTGTTACGCGCCGATTGCCGAGGCGGGATACTTCGAGCACATCAGCTTCAACATGGGCGGCACGCTGGCGCGTTGGCTGGAAGGCTACGACGCCCGCGTCTACGGGCGCATCGTGGAGAGCGAGCGGGCGTGCTACGCAGCGCACGGCGTCGGCAACGGGGTGGCCCAACCGGTGCACCACACGATTCTGCCCCTGGCGCGGCGGCGGGATAAGATCTGCCAGGTGCGCTGGGGCATCGCCAGTTTCGAGCACCGCTTCGGCCACGCGCCGGAGGGGATGTGGCTGCCGGAGATGGCGGTCGATATGGAGACGCTGGAGGTGCTGGCGTCGGAGGGGATTCGCTTCACGATCCTTTCTGACGAACAGGTGCGCGGCAACCTGGACGCCGGGGCGGGACCCTATCGCGTGCGGCTGCCCAGCGGGGCGGACATGGCCGTGTTCGTCCGTGACCGGCACCTCTCCAATGCGTTGTCCTTCACCATGCCCGATCCGGCCTTCATCGACGACTGGCTGCGCGGGCAGGTGGACTGGCGCTGCCGGCGGGGCGGGTTGGTGCTCATCGCTACGGATGGGGAGACGTTCGGGCACCACCACCGGCAGGGAATCGGCGTGCTGGGAGGCATCCTCCGTTCAGGCGCGGCGCACGGCTACGCGCTGACCACGTTGGGCCGCTATATGCGCGAGCACCCGCCTGAAATGGAGCTGGAGGTCGTGGGAGACACCGCCTGGAGCTGCGCGCACCGCTTGAGCCGCTGGGTGGTGGGGTGCGGCTGTACGTCTGGCGACAGTCGGTGGAAAGGGGCCTTGCGCCGGGCTTTGGACAATCTGGCCAGCAATTTGGATGACGCCTACGAGGATGAGACGAAGAAGTTCGGGCTCGATACGTGGCGCTTGCGCGACGATTACATCGCCGTGCTGCTCGGGCGGATGGATCAAGACGCGTTCCTGGCCGAGAAAGGGCTGGCGCACTTGAGCAGTAACGAGCGGCAGCGTCTGTTGCAGTTGCTGGAAGCGCAGCTCTTCCGCCAGCGTATGTATACCAGTTGCACCTTCTTTTTCGAGGACTTGGACCGCTACGAACCGCGCTACGCCATCGCCAGTGCCATTCGCGCGCTGGCGCTCACCCTCTACGCCACCGGCGTCGACCTGTCGGCGGGGTTCCGACGGGACCTGCGGGTCGCCGTCAGCGAGCGGAGCGGCCAGACGGGGGCGAGCCTATTCGACGCGTTGATCAAGTAAGGGGGAGCACCGTACTTTTGGAAGCGACAGCCGTTTTCATGGCTGCATACAAAGGAGCATACAATGTCGCGCGATTTTTCTGCACGGGGCCGCCGTTCGATTCGGCTGCGAGGGTGGGATTACACCGCGTTCAAATGACCTCTCCAAAAAAGCGTCCTAAATTCTCCGACATTGATCTCACCCGCTGGCGCGACTATGACCACGTGTGGACCGATTCGCTGTGGACCATCGAGGGCCGAGATCGCACCGGCGGCCACCGGCTCGATTACCACGGCAACTTCGTGCCCCAGATTGCTACGCAGACCTACCTGCGCTACACGTGCGAGGATGACGTCGTGCTCGATTTCTTCCTTGGTTCTGGCACCTCGGCCATCGAGGCGCTGCGCCTCAACCGCCGCCTGGTAGGGGTGGAGCTGAAGCCTGAACTGGTGCGCTACGTGTGCGAAAAGATGCCCCCCGAGGCGTTGGACGCGCGCGTCCACATCCTCCAGGGCGACGCGACGCAGGCCGAGACGGCGGCGCGTGTGCGCGAGACGCTGGCTGCGATGGGCGTGGAGCACGCGCACCTGCTCGTGTTGCACCCACCCTATCACTCGATCATTCGCTTCTCCGACAACCCGGCGGACCTGTCCAATGCGTCCACGGTCGATGCGTTCCTGGACCAGTTCGAGGCGGTGGCGCGCCACGGCTTCGACCTGTTGGCCCCAGAGCGCTTCGCGGTATTGATCATCGGCGATATGTACACCAAAGGCGAGCTCGTGCCCCTCGGTTTCTACTGCATGGCGCGGATGCAGGCGGCGGGGTTTCGCTCCAAGGCCATCGTCGTCAAAAATATCACCGGGAATGAGGTGGGGAAGGGGCGCAGCAGCAACCTGTGGCGCTACCGCGCCCTCGCCGGAGGGTACTACGTCTTCAAACACGAGTACGTGATGGTCTTCCAAAAACCAGGGCTCTGACTGGCAATCCATTTGCACTTTATCCCGGCTTGGGTATAATAAGTGAGGAAATTAAAAAGAAATTTTCGACCGTATTGACGACTCCATTTCGTCTATCATTTCGCCCATCTTGCAAGGAAAGAAGGAGGTGATGCGCAGGAGAGTGGTTTAGGACATAGGGCGGATTGGCCCCCGCCCTACACGTGGTGTTAACAATCGAACCATTACACATTTAGGAGGAGAAACGAATGCACAGCAAGAAGTGGATGTTCCTATTGGCATTGCTCACGGTGGCGGGACTGCTCCTGGCAGCGTGCCAGCCAGAGACGGTGGTTGAGACCGTTGTCGTGACCGTGGAAGGTGAGACTATCGTCGTCACCGCCACCCCGGCCCCCGATGCTGGCGGAGAAGAGGTTGCCGGCGGCGAGTGCTGCGACGTTTACCGCGTCGGCATTTACGAGGACCCGGTCTCCCTGAACTACTGGAACTACCTTGGCCCAGGCAGCTCAGTGTGGACCTCTTACGTCCTTTCCGGTTACGCCGCCTCGATGTACACCCTCTCTGACCAGCGCTTCGACTTCGTGCCCTCGCTGGCGACCGATCTGCCCGGCGACTTCGTCCAAGAAGGCGACTTTTGGACCGTCGAGGTGCCCATGGTGCAGGACGCCCAGTGGAGTGACGGCGAACCCGTCACCGCCCACGACGTGGTGTTCACCCTGCAGGCGTGTAAAGACCTGCGCCTGACCCAGAACTGGCCGAACTACTGCCCAGATGCATTGGAAAGCGTCGAGGCCGTGGACGACTATACGGTCAAGTACACCTTCAACGAGCAGCCCGGACTAGGCACCTGGCAGGCCGGCGTGGCGCTGTCTGCCATTCTGCCCGAGCACTTCTGGGCCGACACCGTGGCGAATGCCCGCACCTTCATCGAGGGTGTGGAAGACCCCGCGCCCCCCGAGGGTGTCGAGGACTGCATGGCCGAAGAGTTGAGCGCTGAAGACGCCACCGCGTGCGAGCCCTACCTGGCCGCCCTGGAGGCCTACGAAAACGCGCGTATGACCCTGTACGAAGGCGACGCTACGGGTTCCCCCACCTTCGGTGGATACGTCACCGACCAGATGGAGCTCGGCGCGTTCGTCCAACGCACCCAGAACCCCAACTACTACTTCGAGGGTGCTGAGATCGTCGAGTACGACGACGGCACCTGGATGCTGATCCATCCCAACGGCACCACCTACCAGCTCTACGGCGACGCCACGGGCGAAGAGACCCTGCGTTACACCTCCGGCCCCTATGCCCCCAACATCATCTTCTCCGTCTACGGGTCGCAGGATGGTGCTTTCCTGGCCCTGGTCGATGGTGAGATCGACTTCGTCTTCAGCCCCACGGGCATTCCGCGCGGCTTGCAGGAACAGGCGCAGAACGCCTCCGGCATCAACACCTACACCAACGCGGACTACGGCATGTACTACATCGCCTTCAACCTGCGCAAAGAGCCTATGTCCTACTACGAATTCCGCGAAGCGTTCGACATCCTCATCGATAAGGAGTTCGTGATCAACAACGTGCTCCAGGGCACCGTCTTCCCGATGTACTCGGTGATGCCCCCCGGCAATGGCTTCTGGCACAACGCGGACGTCCCCACGCCTTACGTTGGCATGACGCGGGAAGAGCGCATCAACGCCGCCGTCGAGGTTCTGAGCGCCGCCGGCTGGACGTGGGAACAGGAACCCGTGTGGGATGCTGACCTTCAGGACGTCGTCCCCGGTGTTGGCCTGACCATGCCCAATGGCGAGCCGTGCCCCGAGTTGACGATCCTCGGCCCTGGCCCGGCCTACGACCCGCTACGCGCGACCTTCAACCAGTGGATTTCCGAGTGGGGCCGCGAGCTGGGTGTCCCGGTCGAGTCTGAGTTGACCGGCTTCAATACCATCCTCGGCCCGGTGTTCATCGAAGCCAACTTCGACATGTACATCCTGGGCTGGAGCCTGGGCAACGTGGCCTTCCCCACCTACTTCGAGTCCTTCTGGCACAGCCGCAACGACACCGCCATCACCGGCAGCAACAACACGCCTGGCCTCAACGATCCGGTGTACGACGCGATGTGCGACGAGTTTATGAACACCAACGACCTGGAGCGGGCTCGCGAGCTGGTCTTCGAGATGCAGGTCTACCTGGCCGATATGCGCCCCTACATCCCCCTCTACTACAAGCAGGTCCACGACGTGGCGCGTGACAACATCATCTTCCCGTACACCGAGGTCCTGAGCGGCATCACAGATGCTGCTGGCTTCCAGACCGACGCTCAGCCTCTCTTCCGCTAGAAGGGACGTGCTGACATCCTAAGTCGATAGCACGCGTTCTTGGGGGCGGGCGGGCTCCCCGCCCGCCCCCTTTTTCACGTCTATCGCCGCCAGGAAGATCTCAAAGGTCTTGGATGGACACTTTCCAATCTGCCTTACGTAGCCGCGGCCTATTTTCGGAACAGTGCTGATGGAGACCTTTGCCTGGCTGCACACTGACAAAGGAGCTTGAAGTATGTGGAAATTTTTGGGCAAGCGCCTGTTGCAGATGGCGGTTACGCTGATCCTTTTCCAGGCTGCGACCTATTTTCTCATCGACGCCCAACCGGGAGACATCGCCGATATTATGACGATGGACCCCAACATCCCCCCTGCCGAGCGCCAACGTCTGCGCGCCGAGCTAGGGTTGGACCGCCCACCCCTCGAGCGATTTATCACCTATCTGGGCAACTTCTATACGGGCAACTTAGGCGTCTCGTTTCAGGAATATCCGACACCGGTTCTACAGATTATCAAAGAAAGGCTGCCCCGCACGCTGGTCTTATTCGTCAGCGCATCTCTCGTTTCGTTCTGGGCAGGGTTTGTGACCGGGAAAGTCCTGGCGTGGCGCCGTGGTGGTTTCATCGAGTACACCTCTACCATCGCGGGCGTCACGTTATACACGGTCTTCACGCCATGGTTTGCCTTGATGATGATCTGGCTGTTCGCCGTTCAGTTGGACTGGCTGCCGACGGGCAAATTCCTCGATCCGGTTGAGTGGATCGGCGCGCCGGTAACCTCCAATCAAATTTTCATCCGCATGATTTTGACGGCGACCGTGGTGTTAGCGGTGGTATTCTTGGGCCTGTGGCTGTCCAACAAGATGCCGCGAAAACAGCGCGTTCTGATCCGCTTGGCGAGTTTCTTGCTGCCGGTGGGTGGGGCGATTCTCTTCTGGCAGCTTTCTGGCGTGGGCCAGTATGTCTGGGATATCGCCAGCCACCTGATTCTGCCGGTGATGACCGTGACCCTGATCGCCTACGGCGGCACGATGCTCTTGATGCGCACCAGTATGCTGGAGACGTTGCGCGAGGATTACATCCTCACGGCGCGGGCCAAGGGACTGCCCGACAAGGTAGTGCGTGACAAGCACGCCGCCCGCAACGCGCTCCTCCCTGTGTGGACCGGCCTGGTCTTCAGCATCGGCGGCTCCATCAGCGGCGGCATCATCACAGAGACGATCTTCTCCTGGCCGGGCATCGGTCTGGCGCTGCTGAACGCCGCGCTGGTGGCCGACATCCCCCTGGCGATGGGCGCGTTCACGATCATCGGCATGATGACGTTGCTCAGCCACCTGGTCGCGGACATCGGCTACGCCTTCCTCGACCCGCGCATCCGCGTTCACTAACGGAGGTACAGAATGACAACCCATACGAAGATCGTTCCCGTTCCGTTGTGGCGCGTGCGGCTGAGCCTGCTCCTGAAGTCGATCCGTTCGGGCTGGGCCATGTTCGCGGAGAACCCCGTCGGCCTCGTCGGGTTGGGCGTGATTATCTTCTTCGGCCTCTTCGCCCTGGCCCATCCGATCCTGATGAGCACGGTGTGGGACCCGCGGGTCTACGACCCCGTGATGGGGTACGATATGGAAATCGCCTTCCATCCCGCCGAACCTTCTGCGCGCCACCTGCTGGGCACCGACCCGCTGGGCCGCGACATCCTCAGCCAACTCATGTACAGCACGCGCTACGAATTCGTGCTGGGCATCCTCTCGGCGGTGGTGACCGTGGTCATCGCCACGACGATCGGAGCGGTGTCGGCCTACTACGGCGGGCTCGTCGACACGCTGCTGATGCGCTTCGTGGACCTGGTGATCATGGTGCCCTTCTTGCCGATCCTGATTGTGATGAGTTCCCTCACCCGGGTTGGTATGTTCGAATTAGCCCTGGTGATCGGTGTCCTCTCTGGATTTGGCGGCACGGCCATTGTCGTCAAATCGCAAGCACTGACGGTCAAGGTAAAGCCCTTCATCGAGGCGGCACGAATTGCCGGTGGCGGAGATTTCCACATCATCTTCAAACACATGCTGCCCAATCTGCTCCCCATTGCCCTGCTCTACATGATGTTCGTTGTGACAGGCGCCATCTTCTCTGAGGCGGTGCTCTCGTTCTTCGGACTGACGACGATCGAGATGAGCTGGGGGCTGATGATCAACATCACGCAGACGCAGGGTTACTTGATGCGGTTCGACACCTGGCACCTGCTGGTCCCAGCCAGCCTGGCGATCACGCTGCTCTGTGCAGCGTTCTATCTCGTAGGCCGTGCCCTGGACGAGGTCGTCAACCCCAGGCTGCGCCGTCGTTAAAAGGAGAAGAACGGTGGTAGAAAACGTTCTCGAGGTAAAAGACCTGACGATGCATTACACCACCCGCAAAGGCCCCGTCTTTGCGGTGGACGACGTTAGTTTCCACGTAGCCCGTGGCGAGTCTGTCGGCCTGGTTGGCGAATCGGGATGCGGCAAAACCTCCATCGCGATCTCGCTGCTCAAGCTGCTGCCCGACAATGCCAGGATCATAAAAGGACAAATCCTGCTCAACGGCGTCGATCTGGTGCCCCTTTCGGAGACTGAGGTGCGTCAGCACCGCTGGCGCCGCATCTCGATGGTTTTCCAGGCGGCGATGAACGCGTTGAACCCGGTCTACACTGTCGAAGAGCAGATTCTCGAAGCGATGCAGCAACATCTGCCCGATATGTCGGATGCCGAGATGACGCAAAAGGTGGACGATCTCTTCAGACTCGTAGACCTCGATCCCCAGTTCAAAAATCAGTATCCACACCAGTACAGTGGCGGCATGCGCCAGCGCGCTGTGATCGCCATGGCGCTCTCTTGCGACCCCGACATCATCCTGGCCGATGAACCGACGACCGCCCTGGACGTGATCGTTCAAGATGCGCTCCTCAAGCGCATTCGCAAGATTCAAGAAGACCTGAATATGGCGATGATCTACATCTCCCACGACATCGCCGTGATCGCCGAGGTCAGCGACCGGGTGGGCGTGATGTACGCCGGCCGGATGGCAGAAATGGCCCCCACCGAGTCGATCTTCCACCGCCCCATCCACCCCTACACGATGGGGCTGATGTCGGCTTTCCCCAGCATCGTCGGCGAGAAGACCGAATTGGTGACCCTGCCGGGCGAACCGCCGGACTTGCTCAACCCGCCCCCAGGATGCCGCTTCAGCCCGCGCTGCCCCTACGCCTCTACTATCTGCACAGAACAGGCCCCCCCCTTCAAGGACCACGACGGGGCCGGACATTTCGCGGCGTGCTGGCACCCAGGAGGAGAGAAATGACCGTTCAATCAGACGTCCTTGTGAACATCGAACACCTTTCGAAGCTCTTCCCGGTGGGTGCCGGTGTGTTCACCAAAAGCAACACCTTCGTCCACGCGGTGAGCGACCTGAATTTGAAGATTATGAACGGCGAGAGCGTCGGGCTGGTCGGCGAGTCTGGCTGCGGCAAGACGACCACGGGCAAGTTGCTGACCCGCCTGCTCGACCCCACCGAGGGCAAGATCGAGCTCTCCACCTACGAAGGCGTGGTCGACATCGCTTCGTTGCGCCGGGGCAGCCTCAAGAAGTTCCGCCAGATGGTGCAGATGATCTTCCAGGACCCCTACGAGTCGATGAACCCGCGCCTGACGATCTACGACACCATCGCCGAACCGCTGGACGTGCAGGGCATCGGGTCGGTTGCAGACCGCGAGGATCGGGTGGCGGAACTGTTGGAGACGGTGGGCCTGACGCCCGCCACCAGTTTTATGTTCCGCTACCCCCACGAGCTGTCCGGCGGTCAGCGCCAGCGCGTCGCCATCGCCCGTGCCCTGGTCATCGCCCCGCTCTTCGTCGTCGCCGACGAACCGACGTCCATGCTGGACGTCTCTGTGCGCACCGGCGTGATGAACCTGATGCAGGACCTGGCCGACCGCCTCAGCGTGACGTATCTCTACATCACCCACGACCTGGCCGTGGCGCGGTATATGTGCAACCGTATCGCGGTGATGTACCTGGGCAAGGTCGTCGAGTGGGCCGAGACCGAGGAGCTTCTCCACCACCCGCAGCACCCCTACACTCAGGCCCTGCTCTCCGCAGTGCCGGTGCCCGACCCCACGTTCCAGCGGGGCGAGGTGGAAATCAAGGGCGGCATTAGCAAGCCCATCAACCCGCCGCCACTCTGCCGCTTCTATCCCCGCTGCATCCGGGCCGACGATTTTTGCCGCAACAATGACCACCCGCCTTTGGAAGACAAAGGCGGCGGCCACTTCGTGGCGTGTTACAAGGTGTAGCCTGTCGTGATCTTTGCCTTCTCAGGCTGGATAGCAGAGCTAGACAAAACTGAGGGATAAACACACGCCCGACATTCGTCGGGCGTGTGTATCTGTATGAGAGCTTGTTTTCGAAGTAGAGGCCATGATCGCTGCGCTCTCTACCAATCGGCGAAAATAACAAGCGCCCGCCGGTCGAGTAGCCGCGAGCGCCAGCGAGCGGCGTATCGAGACCAGGGCGCGTCGGCTGCTTGGTCTCGATACGCCC
>JAFGOJ010000278.1 GCA_016926575.1 Anaerolineae bacterium
GCGACGGATCTGCCCGGCGGCGTAGGGAGCGCGGAGGCCGCGAAGACGGTGTAGGATAGGGTAGGAGGTGAGGGGCGCAGGGTTCTCTGGGGAGGGCCTACGCCCCTTTTTTCTTGCCTATTCGCCGGGTTGTGATACAATGCTCCACCGGACGCCCCGCACCGAGGGGCGGCCTACTCATCAACACGAAAGAAGGAGGACTGGACTTTGAACATCGTCGTCATTGGTATGGGCTACGTCGGTATCCCCTGCGCGGCGCTGTTGGCCGACGTGCCCGGATTCAAGGTCACCGGCGTGCAGCGCCGCTCGGAGCGCTCCGGGTGGAAGATCGAATGTCTGAACAACGGCGAGTGCCCCTTCGATGGGGATGAGCCGGGATTGGCCGAGCTGCTCCACCGCGTCGCGGTCGAGAAGCAGACCTTCCGCGTCACCGACGATTACGCCGTCTGCCGGGACGCCGACGCCATTCTGATCGACGTCCAGACCCCCACCGACGGAGACCACGCGCCCCACTACGAATCCCTGCGCGAGGTGAGCGCGGAGGCCGGGCGCTATCTACAGCCGGGCACGCTCGTCATCATCGAATCGACCGTCGCCCCCGGCACGACCCAGCACGTCGTCCAGCCGATCCTGGAACAGACTTCTGGTCTCGCAGCGGGAAGCCCTCACCCCCCGGCCCCCTCTCCCGAAATCAGGAGAGGGGGAGGGCGGAACTTCTACCTGGCGTTTTCCTACGAGCGGGTGATGCCGGGCAAGCTGCTCGAGTACATCACCGACTTCCCGCGGGTGGTGGGCGGCGTGGACGAGGAGAGCACGCGCCGGGCGGTGGCGCTGTATCGCCACATCGTCAGGAAAGAGATCACGCCCGCTGACGTGCTGACGGCGGAGATGGCGAAGGTGGTGGAGAACGCCTACCGCGACGTGAACATCGCTTTCGCTAACGAGGTGGCGCTGTTGTGCGAGAGCATGGGCGTGGATGTATTCGAGCTGCGTAGCCTGATCAACGCCCGTCCCGACCGGCACATGCACATCCCCGGCGCGGGTGTGGGCGGTCACTGCCTGCCGAAGGATTCCTGGCTGCTGCAATACGGCGTGCGCGCCTACGGCGACAATCCGCCCGAGATGCGCCTGATCCCGCTGGCGCGGCAGATCAACGACGGGATGCCGGCGCACGTGCTGAAGCTGATCCGCGAGAGCCTGCACGAGCGAGGGTTGAAGCTGGCCGGGGCCAGGGTAGCGATCCTGGGCGTCTCTTACCTGGAGAACGCCGACGACACGCGCAACACCCCGGCGGCGGCGCTGGCCCAACTGTTGATCGAGCACGGCGCGCAGGTGGTGGCCCACGACCCTTACGTACGGACACCGGATTGGGAGCGGGTGCTGGGCGACGGGCACAATGTCCCCCTGACCGCCGACCTGGACGCCGCGCTGCGCGCGGCCGATTGTGCGGCGCTGGTCACGCGCCACCGGGAGTACGAGACATTGGACTTGCGGTGGGTGAAAGACGTGATGCGCACACCGGTGTTGGTGGATGGACGGAACGTGTTCGATCCTGCGGAATGTGGGAGTGAGGGGCTTGTGTTCCGAGCGGTTGGGAAAGCGTAGGAGAAAGCACCAGATGCACTTGCACCTGGATTGAATAGCACGTGAACCAAGCGGGGATCTAGGAATGAGGTGGAGACCTGACATGGAAAAGGTGAGTTTAGCCATCGAGTTGCCCAAGGTATTTGTGCCATTGGTGGGGGTACGTGAAGAGGCGTTACCGACAGAGATCGAGAGGCTTTTGGCTGTGGAGTTGGTCAGGCGCGGGGCATTGACCTACACCAGAGCTGCCGAGCTGGTAGATATGAGCCAGGCGGAGTTCATTTCCTACCTGGGAGCGCACCAAGTCTCAATCTTCCAGTTAGCCCCCGATGAGTTGCGGGAAGAGGTCGGTTCGTGAGCATCGTCGTTTCTGATGCCTCTCCGCTCATCAATCTTGCTCGCGTAGAGCAGTTTGAACTCTTGGCTGCCTTTTACGGCCAGGTCATCATCCCGCCGGCAGTCTACGACGAAGTGGTCGTGCAAGGACAAGGCCGTGAGGGAAGCGTGGAAATACAAAATGCTTCCTGGATTGACGTATGCGAGCCCCAGGATGATCTGGCCGTAAGAGTTCTGGCGGCCGAACTGGGTATGGGTGAGGCCTCGGCGATCATTCTAGCCCAGGAGCGCCAGGCCGCTCTGTTGTTGATAGACGAAATTCGAGGTCGGCGCGTTGCTCAACAACTGGGGTTGAAAGTGCTTGGCACCCTCGGCATTTTGGCTCGCGCTAAACGAGAAGGGCGAATACCAAGCTTGCGACAGATACTGGATCTACTCCGTGCTAGGGGAACCTGGATCGGGGAGGAGTTGTGCGAGGAGGTACTGCGTTTTGTGGGGGAGTAGGGGGACTCTGAATTATGCCAGAGATGGGGAGCTCGGTGATTTCAGTTGGCGAGTTTTCACTGCGAGGTAAGGGGAACCCTCCAACCCTGCGCACACAGTTATTTGAAGGGGAAAGCATAACTACCCTGTACGAGAAGGTGCGGACCTGTCAGGCGCAGAAGAAAAGTGACACGAAACCTCTGGTGGAGGGTAGTCGGTGAAAATCCTCCACATCGTCGGGGCGCGGCCCAACTTTATCAAGATCGCGCCGATTATGGACGAGATGGCGCGCTACCCGGACCGCTTCGAGCAGGTGTTGGTGCACACCGGGCAGCATTACGACGACGCGATGTCGCGGGTGTTTTTTGACGATCTCGATATCCCACGTCCTGACATTGACCTGGGCGTGGGTTCCGGCAGTCACGCCGAGCAGACGGCTAAAGTAATGTTGGCCTTCGAGCCAGTGCTGCTGGAACAGAAGCCCGACCTGGTGCTGGTGGTGGGCGACGTGAACTCGACGCTGGCCTGCACGCTGGTGGCAGTCAAGCTGTGCGTCCCGGTGGCCCACATAGAAGCGGGGCTGCGCTCCTTCGACCGCGTGATGCCGGAGGAGATCAACCGGGTGCTCACCGACCAGGTGGCCGACATGCTCTTCACCACCGAGCGGGACGCGAACGAGAACCTGCGCCGCGAGGGGGTGGCAGCGGAAAAGATCCATTTCGTGGGCAACGTGATGATTGATACGTTGCTGCGCCACAAGGAGCGGGCGCTGGCGCTGGACATTCTGGGACAGTATGGGGCGGCGTCCGGAGGTTTTGCGTTGTTGACGCTGCACCGTCCCTCGAACGTAGATGCGCCAGAGGTGCTGTCTGGCATCCTGGACGCCTTGGGTGAGATTCAAACGCGCCTGCCGATCCTCTTTCCTGCCCATCCGCGCACGGTGAAACGCGTCCAAGAGTTTGGCTTCGAGGCTCGGCTGGCGGCGTTGCCTGGTTTGCGAGTGGTGGCGCCGTTGGGCTATCTCGAGTTCCTGAACCTGATGGCGAGTGCCCGCCTGGTGCTGACCGACTCCGGCGGTATCCAGGAGGAAACGACGATCCTGGGCGTGCCGTGCCTGACGCTGCGGGAGAATACGGAGCGCCCGGTGACGGTGACAGAAGGGACGAACAGGATTGTGGGGAATGATCCGCAGCGTATCGTGAGCGCGGCATTGGCGGTGCTGGACGGCAAGAGCAAGGCCGGGTGCACGCCGGAGCTGTGGGATGGACGGGCGGCGGAGCGGATTGTGAGCGTGTTGGAGGAAGGTATATGAAGCAGGCTTCTCATCCTAAACAGGACCCACGGCTGCAAACAAAGCAGGTGACGCCGGAGTTGATTGCCTATATCGTAGAAA
>JAFGOJ010000279.1 GCA_016926575.1 Anaerolineae bacterium
GCGGCGAAGTGAGGTAACTGCGAAGCGTAGCTGAGCAGTTACCATTATTGTGGGTTCTACTTGCTCTCTGCTGTCGGAGCCTGCCGGGTCACCGGCCCGGCCCATGCAGTGATGGTGCCGCCGGGGAACGCGATTTCTGCAATGGGGACGTTGTTCATAGAGCCTGCCGGCGTGGTGACGACGAACGTGCGACTGTCGGTGTGCGTGGTGATGTCGACGGCGACTTCGACGTCGAAGCTCTCGTGAGTGTGTACCCACACCTGGTAGACGCCATCGGCGGGGTCGCCGACGGGCACGCTGACCGATTCCCAGTTGCGGTCGGGGGTGTAGGCGATATTGTCGCCGCTGTGCGTGGCGGTCGGGCCGACCGTGTTCGTCCAGTCGACCTGCTCGCCTCCGTCACTGGGGTCCCACACCATCAGGTCGACGTCGGCGGCCCAGTCGCCTTCGAAGATGTCCCACGTGGCCATCACTTCCAGGAATGCGTCGGCGGAGATCTGGGCGTGGGCCGGCAGGACGCCGGTCTGCACCAGCGGGCTGCTCCACGCTTCGGGCAGCAGCGTCGATGCGGCGACGGCCCCGCCCGCGGCGGCGAGGGCTTTCAACAGGTTGCGGCGGCTGATAGTGGCTTCTTCTTGCGGCTTATTCATGAGGATTATCCTCTTTTTATTGTAGTTGAATCGCACCGTGCTGTTCGAATTGTTGCAACGTTCCGTTGACGTCCTCGGCGATCGATTCAGCGGCCTCCGGGTACGCTGCTGCCAGCAGGTCGATGATTTGCTGCACGCTGCGCGTGCCGTCGCACAACTGCCAGATCAGCGAGGCGGTCTGGTTGCAATAGACCATTTTCGTGTCGCCGGGATGGAACAGGAGCAACTCGCCGTCGATTTCTTCCAGTCGGTATTCCAGATTGCGTTTTGGTTTTCTTTCCAATTTTCCTCCCTTGTCACTTCTTTATCTTGTCGTGAATCAGCCGTCCAGTCCACCCGGCGATGGCCAGCGGGTGCCGGACCCAGCGGTACCAGAAGAGTGGGTGCTGGCAGCTTAGTTCGTAGTGCAGGCACAGCCACCACTCGGACGGGAAGAGCGTGTCGCGCAGGATGCGCGGGAGGCCCTTTTGGCGCTGCGCGGCCAGCGATAGGCGCGGCCACCCGGCGAAGTCCGCCCCGACGTCTCGTGGCGCGCGGCCGATCTTTAGCCCTGCGCCCTCTATCACGGCCTCGGGCAGGGGCGTGAGGAAGTGGAGCAGCGATAGCACGTTCAGCGTCTCCGGCGAGCGCTTTCTCAACCCCGCCCAGTCGATGCGCTCGACGAAGCGCTCGGCGAACCCCACCGCGTCGGCGGCCCAGATCAGGCGCGTGGTTTCGAAGACGTTGGCGTGGTGGGCCATGTGGGTGCACAGGTGGCGCAGCATCTCGTCGTAGCTGAGGGTGTGGGCGACGATGCCCGTCGTCCCCACCGGGAAGGGAACGGGCTTCTCGCGCCGGATGCCGGGCAGGCGGAAGTGAATCTCGACGCTGACGTGCAATCCGTCTCGCCGCAAGCCGCTCATCAGATGCTTGACGTGCGGCCCTTCTTTCTCCAGGTGCGGATCATACCCCTCTAGCCGGGTCAACAAGCGGTGCGCTTCTTCCAGGTCGGCGCGTTCGACCCACACGTCCAGGTCGCGCATCGGGCGCAACTCCGGCTCGGGATAGAGCAGAGAGGCCAGGGCCGCGCCCTTGAGGACGATGACCTGGATGCCGGCGGCCTGGCAGGCGCTGACGAACTCGCCCAGCACAGCCTGGCGCACCTGAGCGGCGTGGCGGTGGCGCAGGATCAGTGCCAACAGGCTGCGTTTTGCGTCTGGCGGGATCTCCACACCGGCGGCTTTGAGGTGGTGGTAAGCCAGCGGGGCCAGGTTGTGGAATTCGGCCTGCTCGGGCAGGGTTTCCCAGTTCGTAAATTGCTGTGCGGCATTGGCCAGCCGCCGGCGGTGCTGGCCCTCGCAGGTGACGCGCGCACAGTAACTCAAGAAAGAGTAGGTGTTCATACGCTTGCTGTGAGTATTATACCTTTCGTTTACTGCCTGTCAAAACGCGTTTTTGCCCTTTCCCTTTCCCTTTAACTTGGGGTATAATCCCGGTGTGATGACGAGATTCCGACCGAAAAGGAGTGACGATACGTGAGCAAGCGACTACGCATTCTGGTTGCCAAGCCGGGCCTCGACGGTCACGACCGTGGGGCCAAAGTGGTGGCGCGCGCTTTGCGCGACGCCGGGATGGAGGTGATCTACACCGGCCTACGTCAGACGCCGGAGATGATCGTGGAAGCGGCCCTTCAAGAGGATGTCGATGGCGTTGGCCTGAGCATCCTTTCCGGCGCCCACATGACGCTCGTGCCGCGTGTGCTGCAAGGCCTGCGTGACGCCGGGCTCGACCGTGTGGGCGTCTTCGTTGGAGGCATCGTCCCCGACGAGGACGTTCCGGTGTTGAAGGAACAGGGCGTCGCCGCCATTTTCGGCCCCGGTGCGTCGACCGACGTGATCGTCGAGACGGTGCGCCAGGTGCTGGGCGAGGCGTAGCGTGGAACTGGCAGAACAGGTGTTGGCTGGGAACCGGCGCGCGCTGGCCCGGTTGATTTCGTTTGTCGAGGACGACGACCTCGCTGCACGCGACGCGCTGGCTCTCCTCTACCCCCACACGGGCCGCGCCCACGTCGTCGGCGTGACCGGCGCGCCCGGCACCGGCAAATCGACCCTCGTCAACGTGCTGGCCAAGACGCTGCGCGGGCGCGACCTGACCGTCGGCGTGGTGGCGGTCGACCCGACCAGCCCCTTCACCGGCGGCGCGCTGCTGGGCGACCGGGTGCGGATGCGCGACCTGGCGGGCGATCCCGGTGTCTTCATCCGCAGTATGGCCAGCCGTGGCAGCCTCGGTGGCCTGGCGCTGGCGACCGGCGCGGTGGTGCAGGTGCTGGACGCCGCTGGCTTTGACGTGGTGCTGGTGGAAACGGTCGGCGTGGGGCAGGCCGAAGTGGACATTGCCCGCACCGCTCACACGACCATCGTCATCGAGGCTCCCGGCCTGGGCGACGAGGTGCAGGCGTTGAAGGCCGGCTTGATGGAGATCGCCGACATTTTGGTGGTGAACAAGGCCGACCGCCCGGAGGCCGCGCGCACCGCCCGCGCGCTGGAGGTCACCCTGGGTCTGGGGTGGGGCCACGCCGATAATGGGGCCTGGCGTCCGTTGGTGCTCAAGACCGTGGCCTTGGACGGCACCGGCGTGCCTGAACTGATGGACGCGCTCTTTTCCCATCGCGCCTACTTGCAAGAGAGTGGCCTACTGCGGCAGAGAGAGCGCGAACGGGTGCGCGGCGACTTGATGCACCTGCTCGAACGCGACCTGGTGGCGCGCCTGATCGCGCGCGTCGGCGAACCGGCCCTCGATGACTGGGTGCGTCGTATCGTGGAGCGCGAGGCGGACCTCTACGCTGCCGTCCAGGCGCTGCTCGAGGCGTAATGCCCACGCGCTTGCTGCTGATGCGACACGGGCGTTCAGAAATGAACGCCCAACGACGAGTTCAGGGGCAGTTGGACTCGCCCCTGGACGATCTGGGGCGGGTTCAGGCGCAGGCGTTGGCCCGCCGGGTGGCGCGGGAAGCCCCGGTAATACTCTACGCCAGCCCGCTGCGGCGGGCCAGCGAGACGGCGCAGATTGTCGCGGCGCACCTCAACGTGCCGCTGCTGCTCGACGACCGGCTCAAAGAGCGGGACGCGGGCGCGATAGCCGGGCTGACCAACGAGGAGATCGAGGCGCAGTTTCCCGAGTGGCTACAGCAGTGGCGCGCGAGCGCCGGTCACGCCCCGCCGCCTGGGGCCGAACCGCGGGCAGCCCTGCGGCATCGCGCGGTGGCTGCCTTCGACGAGATTGTCGCCCGCCACGCCGGGGCGGTTGTGGGTATCGTCAGCCACGGCGCGCTGCTGGGAGCGTATTTGTGCTACTTGATCGAGTCGCCCCTGGACAGGCGCTCGCTGTTCGCGTTGGGCAATTGCTCGCTGACGATTGTCGATCTCGACGTGCACCCGTTGATCCGATTGGTGGGTGACCAGTGTCATCTTGATGGGGAGGGAGGATGATTCCAGGAAAGAAAGTGGTGTTGCGACCGGTGGAACGGGATGACCTGCCGCGGTACGTGAAGTGGTTTGGCGACCCCGAAGTGCGCCGTCACTTGCTCGTCTATCTGCCCTTCTCTTTGACGCAGGAAGAGCGCTGGTACGAGGGCCTGGTGGGGCGCTTGGAGCGCGGAAGTGATGTCGTGTTGGCCGTCGATACGCTTGAGGGCGTACACATTGGAAGCATTGGGCTGCATAGCATCGATTGGAAGAGCCGGCACGCGGAGTTGGGGATTACCATCGGCGATAAGGGGCATTGGGGGCAGGGGTACGGCACCGACGCCATTCGCACTTTGCTGCGCCTGGCGTTTGCAGAGATGAACCTCCACCGCGTCTACCTGCGCGTCGATGCCGACAATATGCGCGGCATCCACTGCTACCAGAAGTGCGGTTTCCAGAAGGAAGGGACGCTGCGGGACGCCGTCTTTCACGAGGGGCAGTACGTCGATCAGTGGCTGATGAGCATTCTGGAAATGGAGTTCGAAGGATGAATAACAAACTGGGCGAATCACACATGCATGGGAAGATCAAGCTTTTCAGCGGGACGGGCTGTGAGGCTCTGGCAGACGAGATCAGCCGCTACTTGAACGTTCCCCTGTCTGGACGGACGATCTCTCAGTTCGCCAACGAGAACATCTTTGTCCAACTGCACGAAAGCATTCGTGGACAAGACGTGTTCCTGATTCAGACGACCTCCTCGCCGGTCAACTACAACGTGATGGAGATGCTCATTTTCCTGGACGCCCTGCGCCGGGCGTCGCCGGACCGTATCACCGTGGTCGTTCCCTACCTGGCCTACGGGCGCTCGGACAAGAAAGATCAACCCCGCGTGCCCATCACCGCGCGGCTGCTGGCGGATATGATCACCATCGCCGGAGCCGACCGCTACATCACGCTCGACCTCCACGCCGACCAGATTCAGGGCTTTTTCAGCATCCCCGGCGACGTGCTGACTGCTTTCCCGCTGCTTTCCGACTACTTGCGCAAGAAGGAGTTGCAGGACGCGGTCGTCATTGCGGCCGACCTGGGATTTGCCAAGAAGGCACGCGACTTTGCCGAGGAATTGAACATGCGGCTGGCGTTAGTGGAGAAGCGGCGCGTAGCGGTCAATACGGAGGCGCTGACGCTCGTGGGCGACGTAGAGGGCAAGGATGTCATCATCGTGGACGACGAGCTCGACACCGGCGGCACGATGGTCAACGCCGTCGAAATGGCGCGCAAGCACGGCGCACGAGACATCTACCTGTGCTTTGCCCATCCCATCCTCTCCCCGCCCGCCGCAGAGCGCCTGCGTGCCCTGGACGTCAAAGAAGTGATCACCACCAACTCGGTGCCCATTCCGCCGGAGAAGCAACAGCCGCGGCTCAAGGTCGCATCGGTTGCGCCGCTGTTGGGGGAGGTGATCTGGCGGGTTCACGACGGGTGCAGCGTTGGCGAGGTCTTCGACCACTACCACAAATACCGGTAGGGCGTCAAACCGAGGGATCGTCTCGCTTGCTGACGTAGTGCATGCCGGCGTCGATTTCCAGGTAACCGGCTTTTTCGAACAACTCAAGGGATGCAGGATTGTCGCTCTCGATCAGGGCGGCGATGATCAGCATCCCTTGTGCGTGCAGTGCCTCTTCGGCGGCTTTCAATAGCTGCGACCCGTAGCCGTGGCGGCGGGCGGCGGGATCGACCGCCAGGCGGTTGATCCACCCTTTGCGGCTGTCGTGCGTCGTGACGACCGCGCCGACCAGCCGCCCCTCCACTTCCAGCCCCAGGATTTTCTGGATGCCGGTTTCGAGCTGCCGGGTGATCGCCGCGCGGCTATCGCGACCGTGTGGGCGGATCGAGTGGAGCCCGGCGCGCTGCCACAGGGCGATGATGGCGTCGTAGTCTTCCGGGCCGAGCTCGCGGATGTGCGTTTCTATCACGAATCCATATCCGGCACGCTGCGGCGGAGGACTTCGTACCGCTCCAGCGCTTTCCCGGCGCCGATGGCGACGCAGGCCATCGGTGCGTCTGCCACCCAGGCCGGGACGCCGGTCTCTTGGGTGATGACTTCGTCGATGCGGCGCAGGAGCGCCGTCCCGCCGGCCAGCGCAATGCCGCGCTCGATGACGTCGGACGAGAGCTCCGGCGGCGTGCGTTCCAGCACGCCCTTGATCACGTTCACCATTGAAGAGATCGGTTCGGCCAGCGCCTCGGTGATCTCGTCTGAACTGACCTGGATCGTGCGCGGCAGCCCGGCGACCTGGTCACGCCCCTGAATCTCCATCTTCAGCGGCTCGTCCAGCGGCAGGGCGCTGCCGATGCGAATCTTCACTTCCTCCGCCGTCGGCTGGCCGATGATCAGGTTGTACTTGCGGCGCACGTAGGCGATGATTGCCTCATCCAAGCGGAGGCCGCCCACGCGCACCGAGTTGGCGACGACGATGCCGTTCATAGCCACGACGGCGGCCTCGCTGGCTCCGCCGCCCAGGTCGAAGACGATGTTGCCGGAGGGCGTGCCGGTGGGCAGCCCGGCCCCGATGGCGGCCGCCAGCGGTTTGGGGATCAGGTGGGCGCGGCTGGCGCCGGCGTCCAGGGCGGCCTCGCGCACGGCGCGCCGCTCCACGCTGGTGACGCCGTAGGGCACGCTGATCATCACGCGGGGCTTGAAGAGACGCGACCCGCCGCCGGCTTTGCGCAGGAAGTAGTGGAGCATGCGCTCCGTGACCATGTAATCGGCGATGACGCCATCGCGCAGCGGGCGCAGCACTTCGAAAGCGCCGGGGGTGCGTCCGAGCATCGCGCGCGCCTCTTCGCCTACGGCGACGATGCGGTCTTCTTCGACGGACAGGGCGACGACAGACGGCTCCTGCAAGACCACGCCCTTGTCTCGCACGTAGACCAGCACGTTCACCGTGCCCAGGTCGATGCCGATTTCTTTGGTGAAGAGTGGCGACAAGCTATTGCTCCTCTTGGGGCCGGTAGGGGCGGTGGGAACGGCGGGCCAGTTTGATCCGCACCAGCGAACGGCGCAGCGCCTTCATGGCGGCGGCGTGTTCTTCCGGCGGGGGCGACTTTTTCAGTAGCTCCTCGGCCCGTTGCCGGGCGGCTTCCGCGCGCTCGATGTCGATTTCGCCGGCACCTTCGGCCACGTCGGCCAACACGATGACGCGGTCGGGCAGCACCTGCATGTAACCGCCGTGGATGGCGAACGTCAGCTCTTCTTCCCCGCTACGGGTGATCAGCAGACCCTCGTCCAACACGGTGATGAGCGGCGCGTGCTGCGGCAGAATGCCGATCTGGCCTTCCGGTCCTGGCGCCAACACGATATCCACTTCGTTGCTGAACAATTCCCGTTCCGGGGTGACGATATCCAATTGCAATTTCATAGGACGGCAGCCTTACGCTATGTGCAGCTTGCGAGCGTTCTCTATGGCCTCTTCGATCGCGCCGATCATGTAGAAGGCGTCCTCTGGCAGATCGTCGTGTTTGCCTTCCAGGATTTCCTTGAAGCCGCGTACCGTCTCGGCGATGGGCACGTAACGGCCTGCGCGGCTGGTGAAGCGTTCGGCGACGTGCATGGGTTGGGTGAGGAAGCGCTGAATCTTGCGTGCACGCGACACGGTCAGTTTGTCTTCTTCCGAGAGTTCCTCGACGCCCAGAATGGCGATGATGTCCTGTAGGTCCTCGTAGCGCTGGAGCACGCGCTGTACCTCGCGGGCCACGCGGTAGTGCTCTTCGCCCACGATGCGCGGGTCGAGGATGCGCGAGGATGAGGTGAGCGGGTCGACGGCGGGGTAGAGCGATTGGGCGGCCAGCCGTCGTTCGAGGGTGATGGTAGCATCCAGGTGGGCGAAGGTGGTCACCGGGCCGGGGTCGGAGTAGTCGTCTGCCGGCACGTAGACCGCCTGCATCGACGTGATCGAGCCCTGGCGCGTGCTGGTGATGCGCTCCTGCAGTTCGCCCATGTCGGTGCCCAGGGTGGGCTGGTAGCCCACCGCGCTGGGCATACGGCCGAGGAGGGCCGACACTTCCATTCCGGCCATGACGAAGCGGTAGATGTTGTCGATGAACAGCAGCACGTCGGTGCCCTGGTCGCGGAAGTACTCGGCCATCGTCAGGGCCGTCAGCCCGACGCGGAAGCGCACGCCGGGCGGCTCGTTCATCTGGCCGAAGACCATCACCGCGCGGTCGATGACCTCCATCTCGGTCAGGCTGTGGAAGAACTCGGTGCCCTCGCGGCTGCGCTCGCCCACGCCGCCGAAGACGGAGACGCCACCGTGGTACTTGGCGATGGTGTACATCAGCTCGGCGATGACGACCGTCTTGCCCACGCCTGCGCCGCCGAAGATGCCGGTCTTCCCACCGCGGGTGAACGGGGCCACCAGGTCGATGACCTTGACGCCGGTCTCAAAGAACTCGCTAAAGGCAGTCAGTTCCTCGTATGCCGGGGCGGTGCGGTGGATGGGGCGGCGTTCTGTTGCTTCGACCGGCCCTTTATTGTCGATCGGATCGCCCAAGACGTTGAAGATGCGTCCCAGCGTCGCGTGACCGACGGGGATAGAGATCGGCGTATTGTCCGTGTAGGCGGGCATACCCCGATAGAGCCCGTCTGTGGTATCCATTGCCACGCAGCGCACCCAGTTGCCGCTCAACTGGTGCTCGACTTCCAGTATCAGAGGCGCTCCGCTGCCGCGCGGGATTTCCACGGCGCTGTAAATTTCCGGCAAGTCCTCGGGGGCGAACTCGACGTCCACAACCGCACCCTTGACCTGTACAACACGACCAACTGCCCGTTGGGCCATAGTTTCCTCCTTGAGTGACAAAGGATCAAAGGATCAAATGGGAAAGCGTCAATGTCCTTGTTGCGCCTGATGAAGCGCTTCTGCGCCGCCGGCGATATCCAGCAATTCCGACGTGATGGCCTTTTGGCGCGCCTTGTTGCGCACCAGGGTCAGGTCACGCAGCAACTCGTCGGCGTTTTCGGTAGCGTTGTGCATCGCCATGCGCCGCGCGGCGTGTTCGCTGGCTGCCGCTTCCAGGGCGGCCTGGTAGACCTGCAGCTCGGTGAAGCGCGGCAAGACGGTGTTCAGAATCTCCCGCGCGCTCGGTTCGTAGATGTACTCGGCCACGCCCACGGGTTTCATGTCGATGACGTACTCGCTCAGCGCTTGCTCCTCGATACTGCTGGGGTGGAGGGGTAACAGCCGTTGGATGACCGGCTGCTGGCGCAGCAAGTTGACGAAGTCGGTGTAGGCGAGGAAAATCTGGTCCGCACGTCCCTTCAGGAACTCTTCGATGACGGTCTGCGCGATTGGCGAAACGTCCATAAAGCCCGGGACGGCGGGAAGGTTGTGGAATTCGGCCACCAGATTGGCGCGCATCCGCCACAGGGCATCTCGCCCGCGCCGCCCCACGGCCACGTAGCTGACGGGTGTGCCCAGCCGCTTGGCGTACGCCTCGGCCACGCGGATGATATTGTTATTGTAGGCACCACACAGGCCGCGGTCGCTGGTGAAAAGCACGACGAGGACGGACTGAATGGGCTCGCGGTAGGTCAGCAGCGGGTGGGTGGGGCTGTCCGCAGACCCGGAAATGTTGACGATCACTTCCCAGGCGCGGTGGGCGTAGGGGCGGGTCTGTATCACCGCCGCCTGCGCTTTCTGCACCTTCGAAGCCGAAACCGCTTCCAACGCGTGGGTCACCTGCGCCAGGTTGCCCACGCTGCGGATACGCCGTCTGATTTCGCGGAGTGTTTCCACCGGTTCTACCTTTCAGCCCAACGCTGGTTGAAGCTCTCCAGGGCGGCCTGCAATTCCATCTCGATCTCGTCGGTCAGTTTCTTCTTGTCGTCGATTTCCTGGCCGATCTTGGAGCGTTCCGTGCGCATAAAGTGGAGCAGGGAGCGCTCGTAGTCGCGCATACGGTCGATGGGCACCGCGTCGCAGTACCCGCGCGTGCCGGCGTAGATGATGATGACCTCCTCTTCGAACGGTACCGGTTCGTATTGCGGTTGCTTGAGGATTTCGACCAGGCGGCGGCCGCGGTCGAGCCGGCGCTGGGTGGCCTCGTCCAAATCGGAACCGAACTGGGCGAATGCCGCCAGCTCCTGATAGCTGGCCATATCCAGGCGCAGCCCACCGGCCACCTGGCGCATCGCGCGCCGCTGTGCGTCACCGCCGACGCGGGAGACCGAGATACCGACGTTGATAGCAGGGCGAACGCCGGCGTTGAACAGATCGCTCTCCAGGTAAATCTGGCCGTCGGTGATCGAGATGACGTTGGTGGGGATGTAGGCCGTCACGTCGCCCAGCAGGGTCTCCACAATGGGGAGGGCGGTCAGGCTGCCGCCGCTCTCTGCCTTCTGGCGAATCTCGTACCCGTCGCCCAGCTCCTTGAGCTTGTTTTCTGCTTGTTCGTGTCCAATAGGTCCCGAGTAGACCTTCCTGTCGATGCCTTCAGACGTGCCGGCGGCAGCGTCGTTGGGGACGATGACGTAGTGGGCGGCCATGCGGGCGGCACGCTCCAGGAGGCGAGAGTGGAGGTAGAAGATGTCGCCGGGGTAGGCCTCGCGGCCGGGCGGGCGGCGCAGCAGCAGGCTCACCTGGCGGTAAGCCCAGGCGTGCTTAGATAGGTCGTCGTAGATTACCAGCGCGTTTCGCCCGGTATACATGAACTCCTCGCCGATCGCGCAGCCGGTGTAGGGGGCGATGTACTGGAGCGCTGCGGGGTCGGAGGCAGAGGCAGTGACGA
>JAFGOJ010000280.1 GCA_016926575.1 Anaerolineae bacterium
AGCGGATCAAAGCGATTTTGCATTTTAAACCGTTTGGTTATAAAATCCCATGTAGCCCAAGGAAAGCACTTTTCAACGAGGAGGTGTCTCACAAACATCCATATCGCTGCACATTTGCATGGATCAGCCCAACAAACTTGCAAATTCAGTAAGGAGGTTGCGATTATGATTCGAGAAGTAGCCATCGTCGGTGTGGGATGGAGCCCCTTCCGGTCCATCACGCCCGACATCTCGTACAAGGAGATGATGTACGAGGCCGCCGTTCGCGCTTACGATGACGCCGGCATCGACCCCCGCCGCGACATCGACAGCTTCGTCACTGTGGCGGAGGACTTCAACGAGGGCACCAGCATCTTCGACGAGTACGTGCCTGACCAGCTCGGCGCGGTTCACCGGCCGGTGCAGACGATCACCGGAGACGGCATCCACGGACTGGCCGCAGCGGTGATGCAGATTTTGACCGGGCAGTTCGACGTGATCGTCGTCGAAGCGCACAGCAAAGCCTCGAACATCCGCACTCTGCCCCACATTATCGCCTACGCGATGGACCCCGTCTTCAACCGGCCCCTGGGCGCGCACCCCTACTTCATCGCCGGGCTGGAGATGCAGCGTTACATGGCAGAGACGGGCACCTCTCACGCGGCGTGCGCGCAGGTGGCGGTGAAGAACCGCCATAACGCCCTGTTGAACCCGCTGGCCGGCTACGCTGCCGACCTGATTATTGGGGACGTGCTCAATTCCGAACCCATCGCCGAGCCGCTGACACGGCTGGAGTGCGCCGGTCACGCCGACGGAGCGGTGGTGATGGTGCTGGCGGCGGGCGAGACCGCACGTGTGCTGTCCGACAAGCCGATCTGGGTGCGCGGTATCGGGTGGGCCAACGACACGTTCTGGCTGGAGAGCCGCGCGTGGGGTCAGGCCCTGTACGCCGCTAACGCCAGTCAGATGGCCTACCGCCACGCCGGCATCCGCAACCCGCGCCTCGAACTCGACTTCGCCGAGATCGACGACACCTTCGCCTACAAAGAACTCCAGCATCTGGAAGCGCTCCAAATCTGCCAACCGGGTGAGGCGGGGCCGTGGACTATGGCGGGCGGCACGGCGTTGGACGGGGAATTCCCGGTCAACCCCTCCGGTGGCAGCCTGGGAGAAGGCCACCTGTTGGACTGCACCGGGCTGGCGCGCACGTTGGAAGTGGTGATACAACTGCGCGGCGAGGCCGGGCAGCGGCAGGTCGAAGACGCCGAAATCGGCATGGCCTTCGGCTGGCGCGGTGTCCCCACCACCGGCGGCGCTGCCGTCATCCTGAGCAACTGAGGAGGAAACCCATGAGTAGAGATCGCGTTGCAGTTGTCGGCGCGGGGATGACCAAGTTCGTCCGCCGCGCCCAGGAGACGGGCAAGGAGCTGGCGTGGGAAGCGGCCAGCAAGGCGCTGGAGTCGTGCGAGATGACGCTGGACGACATCGACGCCGTGATCATCGGCAGCGCGCCGGAGGCGTTCGACGGCGTCCATATGAAGAGCGAGTACCTCTCCGACGGCTGCGGTGGCTGGGGCAAACCCGTCATCCGCGGCTACGTCGGCGGCGGGACGGGGGTCTTCTCCCCGATCCAGGGCTGGTACCACATCGCCAGCGGCCTGTTCGACACGGTGTTGGTGATCTGCGAAGAGAAGATGTCTTCCTGCCAGCCGCACCCGCAGGGGGCCTTTCTCACCATCTTCGACAACTTCACCGAACGCCCACTACAGCCGAATTTGTTGTGGATTTTCGCGCTGGAGATGAATGCCTACATGACCCGCTACGGGCTGGACAAGCGGGACATCGCCACGGTGTCGGTCAAGAACAAGCGCAACGCGGCCGACCATCCGGCGGCGCTGCTGGGCGACGCAAACATCACCGTCGACGACGTGCTCAACTCCGAGGTGCTGGCCTGGCCCGTGCAGCGGCTGGACGTCAGCCCGGTAACCGACGGCGCGGTGGCGCTGGTGATGTGCGCCGAGCACGTCGCCCGGCGCGTGACGAACAAACCGGTGTGGGTCGAAGGCGTGGGCTGGAACCTCGACACGGCCTACTGGAGCAGCCGGGACCTCTCCTACCCCGTTTACGTGGAAGAGGCGGCCCGCATGGCCTACAAGATGGCGGGGATTACCGAGCCGCGCAAGCAGATTCACATCGCCGAGCCATATGACCCCTTCGACTACAAAGAACTGCACCACCTGGAAGGGCTGATGCTGTTCGACAAGGGCGAGGCTCCACGGGCCGCCGCGGACGGCGTCACTCAGCGGGATGGCGACCTGCCCGTCTGCCCCAGCGGCGGGCTGTTGGGCGTGGGCAATCCCATCGCCGCCGCCGGCATGATGAAGGTAGCCGAGCTGTTCTGGCAGTTGCGCGGCGAGGCCGGCGCACGCCAGGTGCCCGGCACACCCAAGCGCGGACTGGCCCAGGCCTGGGGCGACCTGATGCAGGTCGGCACCGTGATCATCTTGGGCGCTTAGGAGGGTAGCGATGAAAGAACACGTTTACGATACCACGTACCTGCGCACCCGGGACTTCGAGGAAGGTAAGGTGCTGTTCGAGACCTGGGACCCCAACGCGAAGTATACCTGGGACGCCGGAATTGCCATCGGCAAGTTCTTCCAGGAACTGAAGGCCGGACGGTTGATCGGCACGCAGTGCCTGAACTGCCAGCGGATCATGGTTCCGCCGCGTATGTTCTGCGAACACTGCTTCCTCCCCGCCGATGCCTGGGTCCCGGTGGAAGACACCGGCACGGTCGTCACCTTCTCCCTGTGCTACGTCACCTGGGACATGAACCGGTTGGAGGAACCGCAGATTCCGGCCGTGGTCGCCATCGACGGCGCGTCGCCCGGAATGGGCATCCTGCACCTGCTGGGCGAAGTCGACCCGAAGGCTGTGACCATCGGTATGTCCGTCAAAGCGGTGTGGAAACCGGCGGAAGAACGGACCGGGTCGATTACGGACATCCGGTACTTCAAGCCCTTAGGAGGTTTTTGATGGGACTCTTGTACAGACTCTCGAAGCCTGAGCAGGCCATCGCCTGGGAAGGCGATATGCCGATCACCAGCCGCTACACGATGGGCATCGCCGGCGAACGGTTCTTCCGCGCGATCCTGGACGACGAGGCACTGTGGGGCACGTGCTGCCCCGAGTGCGACGTGGTCTACGTGCCGCCGCGCCTGTACTGCGAGCGCTGCTTCGCCCAGCTCGACGAATGGGTCGAGGTGCCGAATACCGGGTACGTCTACACCTACACCATCGTCCACGTCGACATGGACGGCAACACCCTGGAGGACCCGCGCATTATGGCTTACGTGCGGCTGGAAGGCACGGACGGCGGCCTGGTGCACTTCCTGGGTGAAGTCGACCCCGAGGACGTCGGCATCGGCATGCTCGTCGAGGCCGTGTTCAAGGACAAAGCCGAGCGAAAGGGCAGCATCAACGACATCGCCTACTTCCGGCCCATCTAGCGCAGCGGGAATAAACCACAAAGAACACAAAGAACTCAATGGCGGACTGGTTTTCTTTGTGCTCTTTGTGTCTTTGTGGTCATCTTTGTAAATCTGAGGAGAGAGGATGGACTTCGAATTCAGCGAAGAACACCGCATGTTCCGGCGCATGGTGCGCGATTTTGCGGAGACGGAGATCGCGCCGCGCGCCGAGGACATCGACGCGACGGATGCGTTTCCCTTCGACATCTTCAAGAAGATGGGAGAGATCGGTCTGCTGGGGCTGCCGTTCTCCGAAGCGTACGGCGGGTCGGCCAGCGACTACGTCAGCATGGTCATCGCGCTGGAGGAGGTCGCGCGCGTCTCCGGCTCGGTCGCCATCACCCTCGACGCACACACCTCGCTGTGCTGCGAGCCGATCTATCTATTCGGCACCGAGGAGCAGAAGCAGAAGTACCTGACGCCGCTGGCATGCGGCGAAAAGATCGGGGCGTTCGGGTTGACCGAGCCACAGGCCGGTTCGGACGCCGGGGCCACGCGCACGTATGCGGTGCGCGACGGTGACGAGTGGGTGCTCAACGGGCAGAAGATCTACATCACCAACGGCTCCATCGCCGACGTGGTGGTCGTCACCGCCAAGACCGACCTGGACGCGGGCACGCGCGGCATCTCCGCGTTTATCGTCGAGAAGGGCACGCCCGGCTTCCAACCCGGGCGGGACGAGAAGAAGATGGGGCTGAAGGGCTCGGTGACGTCGGAGCTCTTCTTCGAAAACTGCCGCATCCCGGCACAGAACCTGCTGGGCACGCAGAACCAGGGCTTCAAGCAGTTCCTGGTCACACTGGACGCCGGGCGCGTGGCCATCGCGGCGATGGCGGTGGGACTGGCGCAGGGCGCGTACGAGCGCGCGCTGGCCTACGCGCAGGAGCGCGAGCAGTTCGGGCGGCCGATTGCGAGCTTCCAGGCGGTGCAATGGATGCTGGCCGAGTCGGCTACCGACATCGACGCGGCGCGCCTGATGGTCTACCGCGCGGCCTGGTTGAAGGACCAGGGACTCCGGTTCACCAAAGAGGCGTCGATGGCGAAGCTGTTCGCCACCCAGGCCTCCGAGCGGGTGTGCTGGAAGGCGATCCAGGTACACGGCGGCTACGGCTACGTGCGCGAGTACGAGGTCGAGCGGATGTACCGCGACCAGCGGCTGTGTGCCATCGGTGAGGGCACGAACGAGATACAGCGGTTGGTTATCGCGCGCCAGATTCTGGGGAAGTGAACGCTCGCCCACCGTTCGAAGTTCGGGTCGTGTCGCACGCCGACGAGCCGCTGGTGCAGCACCTGCTGACGCACACCGAGCGACCCGCCATCCGCAACTGGCACTGGTGGGAGCACGTGGGCGAAGAGACGTTTCTGGTGACCCTGAGCGGCGGCGTACCGGTCGGGGTGTTGATGGCCTGCCGCGATGCGGGCCCGGTCGCTTGGGTGCGCATCGCGGCGCTGGCCAGCCACGTGGCGGTGGGAGAATGGCTGGACCTGTGCCTGCCACGTCTGATTCCCCCGCTACGTCGCCAGGGAACGCGCCGGCTGGGCTGGCTGGACGTGGGGGGCTGGGCGGGCGCGGCGCTGCGGGCACGCTGGTTTCAACGGGAGACGTGGCTGGTCACGCTGGGCAAGGGAGACCACCATCTGCCGCACGCCACCGCGCAGGACGCGCACGTC
>JAFGOJ010000281.1 GCA_016926575.1 Anaerolineae bacterium
CTGCCGCAGCGTGAGGCGGTAGCCGCCGGGCCGCTCGTCGAAAGCGCGCACCACGATGCGGTAGCTGCCCGTCTCCGGCAGGATGAACCGCTCGATCAGCGCGGCGTAGCCCGCGCCGCTGTCGTCATCCTGCGCCAGCAGGTCCCCGCCCGCGCCGCACAACTCGACGTAGGTATCCGTCAGACCGTCCACGCCCTCCACGGAGACGTCCACCACCTGTCCCGCCGTCCCGTCGAAGCGCCAGTACCCGGCCGTCGACTCTTCGGTCAACGCACCGGCCACCGTCTGTCCGTAGGCCACGACCCCTTCTTCGATCCGCCGCAGGCTCAGGCTGTAGGGGCCGGTCGAGACCTGCGGGAAATATGGAAACATTTCGGATCCGTAAGGAATATCTCTTGGCATCCCGGACCAGTCACAGATGGCGCTGGCAGCGATGCGGTAGGTGCCGCTGATGGGCAGTACGTACCCCTCGATGCGGGCAAAGTTGCCCTTGCCGCTGTTGTCGTCGGAGACCAGCATCACACCATCCATGTCGTAGAGCGTCAGACAGGTGTCGTCCAGATCGCCCAGCCCCACCATCGAGAGACTGATCAGGTCGCCCTCACCGCCCGCGAAGGTCCACAGGTCCTCCCGCTCGGCCTCTGTCAGCAGCCCGGCGAGCGTCTGGCCATAGGCGATGGTCTGCTCCTTCACCTGAATCAGCGAGAGGTCGTACACGCCCACGCCGCCGCCATAGGTGCGGGCAACGATACGGTACGTGCCGCTCTCCGGCAGGACGACGTTGCCGATCAACGCGGAGAGGTCGCCGCCGCTGTCGTCATCTTGGGCCAGCAAGTTACCGTTGGGGTCGTAAAGCTCCAGGAAGGTGTCCATGTACCCGTCCGGGCTCACCATCGAGATGCTGACGATGTCTCCGGCATTGCCTTCGAAGGACCAGTGCGCCTGCGGAGAGTCCGTCGTCAGTTCGGCAGACGCAGTCTCGCCGTAGGCGATAGTGTGCTCCTCGATCACGGTCAGCTCCAACGTCAGCTCGTACATCCCTTCCCCCGCACTATAGGGGCGGGCCAGGATGCGATAGGTGCCGGTCTCGGGGAGGATGAAGCCGCCAATGAACGCGGAGAGGCCGTCACCGCTGTCGTCGTCGGACGTGAGCCACCCGCCGCTGGAGTCGTACAGTTCGAGGTACGTATCCGAAAGAGCACCCAGCCCGACCATCGAGATGCTGACCGCGTCGCCGGCGTTCCCTTCGAAGCTCCAGTACTCCTCGGGCACGTCATGCGATAGTTCGCCGGTCTGCGTCTCGCCGTAAGCAATCGTGCGCTCCGCAGCAGCCTCGAACCGCTCCAGAGTCAGCTCGTATTCACCCCCGCGGTCCCCGTAGCCCCTGGCAGCGATGCGGTAGGTGCCTGTCTCCGGCAGCACGAAGCCGCGAATGTCGGCAAAGAGACCCTCACCGCTGTCGTCGTCGGAGGTCAGCCACATGTCGCCATCGTCGTACAGCTCCAGATACGTGTCGGAGAAGTCGCCCAGCCCCACCATCGAGATGCGAATCGCGTCGACAGCTTGACCCTCGAACTCCCACCAGTCCTGCTCTCCAGACTCGATGCGTCCGGAGACGATCTCGCCGTACTCGATGACCTGGGCCGCTTCGGCACGTTCGACGGAGAGTGCGTACTCCCCTTCCCCCGAGAAGGCCATGACGTGGATCTCGTAGTCGCCGGGCGGGAGTTCCAACTGACTCACGCGCGAGTTATACCCGTTGCCGCTGTCATCGTCGTCGGCGATCATCCACCCGTCGGCCTCCCACACTTCCAGGAACGTGTCCCAGTCGTCGTCCTCGGCGATCAAGTCGATGTCGACCGTTTCAGATTCAGAAAGCGAGAGCAGCCAGATTTCATCGCGCCCCTCCACGTACTCCCCGTAGACCGTCTCGCCCACCGAGATGTCACCCGGCTCCGCCTGCGGGGCCGGAGTCCGCGTCGGATAGGGCACGTAGGTAGGTTCCGGGGTATCCTCCGGGAAGAGCACAGGTGCCGAGCCGAAACAACAGCAACAGCTCGCCATAAAGAGGAACAGCACCGCTAAACCGATTGCGAAAAGCACCGTCGATTTTTCCATGACGACCCTCCCTTCTGAACACCTGAAACAACCACAAAGAGCACAAAGAAAAACCGCTAACCCCTTGTGCTCTTCGTGCTCTTTGTGGTTACTTTGTGGTTACGCAGCTCACCGCCAACGCGGGACGTGGGCAAAGGCGCCCATGCCGGCGTAGTGCGCGTTCGCGCCCAGTTCCTCTTCGATGCGCAGCAGTTGGTTGTACTTCGCCACCCGGTCGGAGCGGCACGGCGCGCCGGTCTTGATCTGCCCCGTGTTCAGCGCCACCGCCAGGTCGGCAATGGTGGCATCCTCGGTCTCGCCGGAGCGGTGCGAGACGACCACGCCCCACTGCGCGCGTTGGGCAAGCTGCACCGCAGCGATCGATTCGCTCAACGTGCCGATCTGGTTGACCTTGCACAGGAGCGCGTTGCACGTCCGCAGCGCGATGGCTTTGCGCACGCGCTCGACGTTGGTCACCAGCAAATCGTCGCCTACGATTTGTATATGATCGCCCATGCGCTCCAGCATCAAGCTCCAGCTCTCCCAGTCGTCCTCGGCCAGGCCGTCCTCGATGCTGATGATCGGGTACTTCTCCACCCACCCCGCATAGAAGTCGACCATCTCCGCGCCAGAGAGCGCGCGGCCCTCTTTCTTCAGCACGTACTTGCCATCCTCGTAGAACTCGCTGGCGGCAGGGTCGAGGGCGATGAATATCTCCTCGCCGGGCGTGTAGCCGGCCTTCTCGACCGCTTCCAGGATCAGCTCGACGGCCTCCTCGTTCGCCTTGAGGCTGGGGGCGAAGCCGCCCTCGTCACCAACGCCGGTGGCGTACCCTTTCTCCTTCAGCACCTTCTTGAGCGTATGGTAGACCTCGCTGCACCAGCGCAGCGCCTCGGCGAACGTGGGCGCGCCGACGGGCATGACCATGAACTCTTGCAAGTCCGGACCGTCGGTGGCGTGCTTGCCGCCGTTGAGGATGTTCATCATCGGCACGGGCAAGACGTGGGCGTGCACCCCGCCTACGTACCGGTAGAGCGGCATGTCGAGTGCGCTGGCAGCCGCGTGGGCCACCGCCAGAGAGACGCCCAGAATGGCGTTGGCTCCCAGCTTGCCCTTGTTGGGCGTGCCGTCCAGCTCCAGCAACAACGCGTCGATCTCCGCCTGGTCGGTGGCCTCCCAGCCAAAGAGCTCGTCCGCAATAATCTGGTTAACGTTCTGCACCGCCTGCAGCACGCTCTTGCCCTTGTAGATTTCGGGGTCACCGTCGCGCAGCTCCAGCGCCTCGTGCACCCCCGTCGACGCGCCGGAGGGGACCGCGGCCCGCCCCCATGCGCCATCCATCAACTGTACCTCAACCTCGATCGTCGGGTTTCCACGCGAGTCCAGAATCTGCCGCGCGACAATGCGTTCGATTGCAGTATCCATACCTATTCACTCCTTATTTATTGAAATCATAGTATCTTCTCAAAAAGTGGGGGTGGGGGTTTTACGGGCGGCTTCGCCGCCCGCAAAACCCCCATCTTCTCCCCGCTTTATTGAGGAGTTACAAATCATATTACCTATCGAACCCGAGCGCCTGGTAAAGTCGCTCGAAGTCGAAGTGCTCGGCCACCAGTGCCTCGAAACGCTCCAGCTTCTCCTTCTGCCCCAGGCGCGTCTTGCCGAAGACGCGTTCGATGGCCTCGACCGTCTCCATGGTATGCTGGCGTACCAGCAGCACCGGCACGCCCATGTCCTCGGCGCGGCGCAGCACCTCCGGCTGCGGGCGCAGGTGACCAGTGAGCACCAGGCAGGACGTGGCCGTCTCCAGGGCCACCAGTTGGATGTCGGCCCGGTCGCCGCCGGTGATGACGGCCTTGCTGCCCGGAATGCGGCGCATGCGCGGCAACGCCTGCTCCGCGCTCATCGCGCCGACCATCAAGTACTCGATCAACACGTCGGATTTTTCGGGCAACGCCAGGAATTCGGCATTCAACACCTGCGCTATCTCGCCCACACTGATCGCCTGCAACTCGTCCCGGCGGGGCAGCACGCCAAAGACGGGAATGCCCCGCTCTTCCAAGCACGGCCGAGCAATGTCCAGCACGAACGCCATCTCCGAATCGGGCACCGCGTTGATCAAGACGCCCTTGATGCGACCCTTCAAGCGCTCCTGCGCCGAAATACAGTCGTCAACCAGGCCCATCTCATTACGAAAACGGAGGACGGCCATAATGGGCAGATCGAGCGCCTCGGAGACGTACCACGGGTTGAGGCCCACGGAGATCCCCTCACGCAGCGACGCGCCCCCCTCAAGGAGGACCACGTCCCGACCTTCCGAGGCACGCCGGAAAGCGGACTGCACCTCAGACACAAAATCCCGAGTAGAGCATCCACATAGCACGTCACGTAGCAGCGACGGCGTGAAGCTAATGCCCACCAGGTTGCCCAAAGGCTCCTCTAGTTTCAGGGTGCGGCGCACGAAATCGGCGTCCTCATCCATCGCCCGTCCAGGAATGGGTTCCCACTGCTGTGTACTCAGCGGCTTGAAGTACCCCACCTTGTAGCCATCTCGCTGCATTCGCAGTCCCAAGGCCAGGCAGACGGCAGTCTTCCCCGAAAACGTTTGCAAAGACGTAATATACAAGGCTTTCATCCTTCAGTCCTTTCCTAAAAGTGCTAATGAAGAACCAGTCGCATATCCAACGCGATAGCTCCCCGCCCTTCCTCGAAAACCATCAGCGGATTGATGTCCAACTCGACAATCTCCGGGAAATCGATGACCAACTGGCTGATCCGGCACAACGTGTCGACCATCGCGGCGTGGTCCGCCGGCGGTTCGCCGCGCACGCCCTCCAGCAGGGGGTAGGCCCGAATCTCGCCGATCATCTCCCGCGCCTCTTGCTCACTGAACGGCGCGACGCGGAAGACGACGTCCTTGAGCGCTTCGACGTAGATGCCGCCCAGGCCGAAGGCCACCAACGGCCCGAACTGCGGGTCGCGGCTCATGCCGATCAACACCTCGCGGCCCGGCGGCACCATCTTCTGCACCATGCAGCCCCACACGCGCGCACCGGGCACGTACCGGTTGGCCCGATAGACGATCAGGTCGAACGCGTCGCGCACGTCGTTGGCAGAGTTGACGTGCAACTTGACGCCGCCCACGTCGGTCTTGTGCAAAATGTCGGGAGAAGCGACCTTGAGCGCCACCGGATAGCCCATCTGCTCGGCAATTTCGACCGCCTGCTCCGGCGTGCTTGCCAGTTGAGAGGGCGGGATGGGGAAGTTGTACGCTTCGAGGATGGCCCGTGCCTCGGCCTCGCCGATGCTGACCCGACCCTCGCCGCGCGCCTTGGCGAACACCTCGCGCACCGCGTCCTGGTCGACCTCGAAGTGGGTCGGTTCGTAGGACGGGCGATCCCGCTCGTCCTTGTAAGCGACCATCGCCGCCAGCGCCGACGCCGCCAGTTCTGGGAAGCTGTAGTTCGGCACGTTGTACTGGCGCAGCACGTTCACACCCGCCGCGATGCGCGCCTCGCCCATAAAGCAGCCCAGCACCGGCTTGTCGAACTGTTGGGAGGTGCGCCCCACGACGTGCGCCGTCTCTTCGATCTGCGTCATCGCCTGCGGGGTGACGATGACGATGCAGCCATCCACCCCCGGGTCCTCCAACACCAGCTTCAAGGCGTGCCCGTACCGGTCGGCCAAAGCGTCTCCTAGCACGTCCACCGGGTTCGCGGCCGAAGCCGCACCTGGCAGGTCGGCCATCAGAGCCTCGATCGTCTCCGGCTTGAGGCGCGCCAGCCGCAACCCGGCGTGCTCCAGCGCGTCGGTGGCCAGGATGCCGGGGCCGCCGGCATTGGTGACGATGGCGATGCGCTCCCCCGCCGGCAGGGGCTGGTACGCAAACGCGCGCGCATAGTCGAAGAGATGCTGCATCGACTCGGCGCGGATCACCCCGGCCTGGCGGAACGCGGCGTGGTACGCCGCCTCGGAACCGGCCAGGCTGCCAGTGTGAGAGGAGACCGCGCGCGAACCCGCCTGCGTCACGCCCGACTTGACCGCCACGACCGGCTTCTTGCGCGTCACCCGGTGGGCCACCTCCATAAAGTACTGGCCATCGGAAACGCCCTCGACGTAGATGAGGATGACGCGAGACGAAGGGTCGTCCTCCCACGACTCCAGGAGTGCCACCTCGTCGACATCGGCCTTGTTCCCCAAGCTGACGAAGCGGGAGAAGCCGATCCGCCCCGCCAGCGCCATGTCGAGCACGGCCGTGCCCAACGCGCCCGATTGGGACATAAAGGCAATCGGCCCCCCCGGCGGCATCCCGGCGGCAAACGTGGCGTTCAACGGGGTGTCGGTGTCGATGACGCCCAGGCAGTTCGGCCCGATCAGACGAATGCCGTGCCGTTTGGCGATCTCGATCAGCTCCCGCTCCCGCTCCAGCCCCTCCCGCCCGGCCTCGCGGAAGCCCGCGCTGATGACCACCGCGCCGGGCACGCCCTTCTTCCCGCACTCTTCCAACACCGCGGGCACAAAGGGATAGGGAATCACAACAACCGCCAGATCGACCGGCCCTGGGATCTCGGCGACGCTCGGGTACGCTTTCAACCCCAGTATCTCGTCGGCTTTGGGGTTGATCGGGTAGATCGTGCCGGGGAAGTTGCCTTCTTTCAAGTTGGAAAGCACAGCATATCCGAGCTTGTCCGGATCGCGCGAAGCGCCGATCACAGCAATAGAAGACGGTGAAAAGAAGAAATCCAACATAGAACTCCTTCGCTTTTGACTGGTACGCGCAATCTATCCAATTCAGTATACACCGGAAGGGGTCGGTTGACAAGGAAACGAATCGACTCGCTGTTGAACAAACGCGCGCAATGAGGTATAGTACAGCCTTGATGAACACACCCGTTTCTCTGCGGACGTCTGTTTGCCTGCTGGCGCTTCTGTTGACGAGCGCTTGCGCCACGCCGCCGACCCCCGCGCCGGTGGTCGTGGACGTCGCGCGCGCTGTCCTGCTCGACCTGGGCGACCTGCACGCCGCACACGGCGCGCGCACGGCCGCCGAAGCGGTCTACTGGCACGCCGCGCACACCCACTCCGGCGACCCCACCCCCTACGTCCGCCTGGCGTACCTGTACCTGTCGTGGAACCGCGCCGAGGAGGGACTGAACGCTGTCGACATCGCCGCGTGGATGGGCAGCCCGGCCACGCAGGTGCTGCCGCTGCGCGCCGCGCTCCACGCCCGGATGGAGGATTGGGAGCAGGTGCGCGTCTACGGCACGGCGGCCCTGGCACTCACCCCCACCGACAGCGCCACCCGCCGCCGGGTGGCGCAGGCCAACGTCCGCCTGGGCCACGTCGACGCCGCACTGGCCGACTACACCCTGCTGTACGCCGCGTTCCCCACCGACCCGGCAGTTCGGGAGCCGTTGGGTGCGCTGCTGGCCCTTTCCGAACCCGACGCGGCGCTGCCGCACCTGCAAGCCGCAGGCACGCCGCTGGCGGCCGATCTGATCGCCGCCCTGGAAGGAGATAGCCGCGCGCGTTTCGCCCTGCTCGGCCAGGTCTACAACCGGCACGCGGAATGGCAGTTGGCGCGCCTGGCACTGGAGCAAGCCGTGGGCAGCGATCCCGATAACGTCGACGCCGTGGCCCGCCTGGGCCACACCCTCGACCAACTGGGCCAGGGCCAGGCCGCTCTCGCGTACCTCGAAGCGGCGGTCGAACAGGCCCCCGACTCTGCCCTAAACCACTCCCTGCTGGGACTGCACTACCTTCAGGCCGGCAACTTGAGCGCCGCACGCCCGCACCTGGAAGCCGCCTACGATCTGGACCCCGAGAATCCGGCCCTCTGCCTGTACCTGGCCTACCTGTACGGCGACTTGGGCTACGCCGACGCCGCCGACGTCTGGCTCGAAGAGGCCATCTACCTGGCCCCGGCGGACCCCGTCATCTCTGAAGCCGTGGTGCATTTCTACTTGAACCGGGAAGTGGATGCCGAGCGCGCCTTGGAAGCCGCCCGTCTGCTGGTCCAGCAGACCCCCGCCGACGCGGCAGCCTACGACGTGTTGGGGTGGGTCGAGGCGCTGTTGGGGCACGAGGCGGCGGCGCAAGACCATTGGGAGCACGCCCTGGAGTTGGATCCCGAGCTAGCCGCGGCGCACTATCATCTGGGATGGCTGTACGCACGTCAAGGGGCGTTTGACGCAGCAGAAGCGGCGCTGGTGCGGGCGCAGGACCTCACCACCGACCCGCTCCTGCACGCCCAGATCGCTCAGGCCCTGGCCGAATTGCCCTGAGCCGGCGCAGTTGCGCTAGGCCACGGGAGGATCGTCCCGGCTGGCCGCGTAAACGTGTAGGATGCGCTGAAGCGCCGTCAGGTTCGTCCCGACCGCCAGCACCCACAACGTCATCGTCGGCCACCCGGCGATCAGCCCGACGATCAGCACCACCATCCGCTCCAGGCGGGTGAAGAGGCCCACCTTGCAGTCGATCCCCAGCGCTTCGGAGCGGGCGCGGGTGTAGCTGACCATCAGCCCGCCCACGATGGCGAAGAGGCACAGCAGCACCTCGGTCGTGGCCGCGGCCGACAAGAAGTGAACGAGCAGTCCCGCCAACAACGCCACGTCAGAGAGGCGGTCGAGCGTCGAGTCGAGGAACGCGCCGAAGCGGCTCTTCTTGCCGGTGAAGCGGGCCAGCGCGCCATCGAACGCGTCGATCGGCGCGACGACGAGCAGCAGCCAGCCGCCAAGAGTGAGGCGGCCCGCAGCTAGAAGGCCCCCCACCCCCACACTCAGGGCGAACCCCAGGAGCGTGATAGTGTTGGGATGGATGCCCAGGCCGGCCAGGAAGCGCGCCACCGGATCGATGACGCCGCGCGCCACGTGGCGCGCCCAGTCGGTCAGGGAGCCATACCGAGGCCGGGGCCGTCGTTCGCGCGCCTGCCATCTCGACTCAATTGTACGCAGCCATTCGCTCGACTTCATCCGCTCCCCCTTTTCGCAGCGAGAAAGACCACTGCAAAGCGTAAGCTGAGCAGTCACAATGGCTCAATGTTACTCCAGGAGTCAGGTTTGTCAACTATCTGCTCGGGGCAGGTTCGCACTCAGCAATACACCAGCCCGGCCGGCAGCATCGCCCCGACGGTACCCACCTCCTCCAACACCGGCAGCCCCATCGCCTCGCGGACCAGGGCCACCGTTTCAGCCGATTCGGCCCGCATGCGCCGGTTTCCGGTCACCAACACGTCCTCGATCAGGTCCGGCTGGGCCGCATAATATGCACGCCGCTCACGGATCGGGTCGAGAAAGGCATTGATGGCCCGTGCCAGTTTTTGCTTCACCTCCACATCACCCACACGGCCGGCGCGGTAGCGCGCCTTGAGATCATCAACTTCTGCCTTATCGGGATTGAAGGCGTCATGGTAGATGAAAACCGGGTTGTCCTCCACCCGACCGGGGACATCGGCGCGCACGCGTTGCGGGTCAGTGTACATCGTGCGCACCTTCTGTTCCACCGTGGATGCGTCGTCGGAGAGGTAGATGACATTGTCGAGCGACTTACTGGCCTTGGCCTGCCCGTCGGTGCCCACGAGCACGTCGCCGATCAACCCCTCCGGTTCGGGGAAAACCTCACCGTAGAGGCGATTGAAACGCCGCGCCACCTCGCGCGCCACCTCGACATGCGCTTCGTTGTCGCTGGCGACGGGCACCAGGTGCGCGCGGGGCAGCAGGATGTCGGCGGCCTGAAGCACCGGGTAGCCCAGCAGGCCGAAGGGCAGCGTAGTAAGCTGCGCGTCGCGCGCCATCTCCTTGATGCTCGGCACGCGCTCCAGGCGCGGCACGCTGACCAGCATTTCGAAATACAGGTTCAGCTCAAACGTGCCGGGGATGGTCGACTGGACGAAAATCGTGCTCGACGCAGGATCGATGCCCACTGCCAAGTAGTCGAGCACGACCTCGCGGACGAGCTGCCGAGTGCGCAGGATGTGCTCCTTCCCCGGCTTGGTAGTCAACACATGCAAGTCGGCGATGATAAAGAAACTCTCGTACTCATGTTGCAGTGCGACGCGGTTCTTCAACGTGCCGACGTAGTGCCCCAGGTGCAGCCTGCCCGTGGGGCGGTCTCCGGTCAAAATCCGTCGTTTGGTAGCCATCGTCTTCCTCCTGAAATGTATAAGACCAGCGTAACTGCTCAGCTTACGCTTCGCAGTTGCCTTTCTCGCCGCGAAAAGGGGGAGCGGGGGTTTTGCGGGCGGC
>JAFGOJ010000282.1 GCA_016926575.1 Anaerolineae bacterium
CCGACGGAGGCCGTCGACGGGCGGGCCGGGCTGGATTACACATTTTACGGAGACGGGCGTCCCTACCTGCCGATGGCCTACGACGCCGGCGCGCGCTGGGACCGGTTCGATTTTGATTGGAGGAGAATCGAAACCCCCGATGATGATCAATGGGTCTTCGGCCCGTACGACACACTGGTCGACGACCTGCGCGCCGCGGGCATCACAAACATCGTCGGCATCTTGCTGTGGACGCCGGACTGGGTCTTCGATGACCGTGAGAGCGGCGGAGACGCGCCGAGTATCGACGACCGCTCTGTGGGTTGGTACGCCCCTGTCCCTGGAGCGCGATCAACCCTCCTGTCGCCGAGTGCAGCGGCATCGCCGCCGCCGGGCCTTGAATATGCCTGGAATGATTCGAGGAATGTTTGGGGTAATTTCGTTTACACCACCGTCTCCCATTTCGGCGACCGGGTGAAAGTCTGGGAGATGTGGAACGAGCCTGACTGGAGCTACTTCTGGAGCGGAAGCGCTGAGGAGTATGCCCGCTTGCTTCAGGTGGGCTACCAGGCGACCAAAGCCGCCTGCCCCGACTGCCAGGTGCTCTTCGGTGGGCTGCTCTACTGGGGCGATCAAACTTTCTACGAGCGCGTGCTGAATACCCTCAACGACGATCCCAACGCGCCCGCCAACAATGACTACTTCGACGCGCTGTCGGTGCATCTGTACAGCACCTCGGAGCACAGCTACAGCATCGTCAACTTGATCCGCCAACGGATGCAGCTCTACGTCTCCGACCACCCCATCTGGCTCACCGAGACGGGCGTGCCGGTGTGGGACGCGTCACTGCCTCCTCCGTACAGCGACGGGTGGACCGTCGAGCAGGACGTGGCGGCGGCGTACATTCTTCAATCCTACGCCAACGCGCTGGCGGCAGGTGTGGAGCGGTACTTCGTCTTCCGCACCCACGACAACGATATGAGCGAATACTTCGGTCTGATCCGCAACGACCAAACGCTCCGCCCGGCCTACGTGGCCTACCAGGTGGCGACGCGCACGCTGGTCTCGCCCACGTTCACCACGCGCTATGCCGGCGCGTCGGTGACGCGCGTGACACTGTGGGGCACGCCGCACGGTAAGGTCAGCGTGATCTGGAACCCCACACCCACCGCCGCCGTTTACAACTACCCCGCCACGATGCCCATCGCTACACGGCTGGACCAGCGCGGCGTCGCGCAGACGATCTCCGCGGCGGGAGGGACCTACGTTCTCTCTCTACCCGGAGCGACCGCCTACAACGCGACCTATAACACCTATTTCATCGGTGGCGAGCCGGTCATCGTGATCGAGACGGAGACACCTAACGAACCGCCGACCGCTACGGTCCACGCTTTACCCCCGGCGACCGTGTCGCCGACCTTCACCGTGACCTGGGAGGGGCACGACAATCAGTCCGGTGTGTGGCTCTACGACGTGCAGGTGAGCGTGGATGGCGGGGCCTGGGCGTATTGGAAGCACTCGGTCACGTCCACATCCGGCCAGTTCGTGGGTGAGTCGGGCCACACGTACTGCTTCCGCGCCCGCGCGACCGACCGGTTGGGGTTCCGTGGGGAGTGGCCGGAGGACGCGCAAGCCTGCACGTCGGTCGACGTGCCGCGCGAGATCCACGTCGTGTTGGACGAGGTGTTTGGGGACGCGGATGGTGATGGTGTGCGCGGTGGCGACGAGGTCACGCTGACCGTCGCGCTGCGGTTCGTGGATGGGGCAGGAGCCGACGTGGTGCCCCCAACGCTGGACGTGTCGTGGGCGTTTACGGCGACGTTGACGCCGGGCGCGTATACGCTGGTCGCCGTGCCCGAGGGGTGGTGGTCACCGGCGGTGGCGTGGCTGCCGCGTTGGGTGCCGGTCGACGTCGAGGTGGGGGCGGGGGTGCAGGCCATTGACCTGGGAGCAGTGGGGCTGCCTCCCCACGTGGCCGACGTGTGGCTGCCGGTGGTTTTTCGCTAGGACGCCGGGCGGGCGTGCCCGCGCCGGCGCAGCACGATCAGCGTGACCACGCCCGCGACCGAGAGTGCCGATCCCACCGCCGCTGCACCGATGACCATCCCGCGCCGCATCCGGCGGGCCGCGGTCTGCTGGTAGCGCGACGCTTCTAACAGCTCGTGCCCAAGGTTGCGCACGAACGCCGTGGGCGGTTCCACCGGCACCATCGCCAGCTTGAGGTGCTCGGCGAGGTCCATCAGCGGGCGGAGTTGCAGCACTTCGTCTGAGGCCAGGCGCACGCTGGCGCCGGGTTGTCCGTTCAACTGGCTGGCGTGACCGTTCAGTGCTTCTACGGCTCTCTTCTTATCCATCGCGTCCTCCTGATTGGCGGTTGTTTTCAAGATGGGTGTCGAGGTCTTCTCGCAACGCGACCAGCGTGCGGTGGTAGAGCGATTTGACAGCGCCCTCAGTTCGCCCCATCACAGCGCCGATCTCCGCGTTCGTCATCTCTTCCACGAACTTCAAGATCAACAGCTCCTGTCGCTCGGGATGGAGTTTGCGTACAGCCAGCAACAGACGTTCCGTATCCTCTTTGCTCTCCGCGGTTGCGTGTGGGCCCAATCGCTCCTCCTTGGGCATAGCGATGGCGTCCAGTGCAACCATCGGGTGGCGGTTTTGGTCTCTGACCCAGTTGGCCACAATGTTGTGCGCGATGCGGTAGAGCCAGGCCGCGAACGGGGCTCCCCGGTCGGTGTAGTGGTGGATGTGGCGCAGGGCGCGATGGAACGTTTTCGCCGTCAGATCCTCGGCGTCGGCGTGGTTGCCGGTGCGGTAATAGATGTAGCGGTAGATGCGGGCCGCGTATCGCTCGTAGAGGCCGCCGAAGGCCTGTAAGTCTTCTTTTGCTCTGGCTATGAGAACGGAATCGCTGGGTTGATTGTCCACGCCGCTCACTCTCTGCATTGATAGAAAGAGCGGCGTTCATCAACAAGAACACCGCTGCTTGTCTAAGGTTACGGTAACTGCTCAGCTTGTGCTTCGCAGTTGCATTTCCCGCCGCGAAAAGGGGGAGTGGCGGGTTTGCGGGCGGCGAAGCCGCCCGCAAACCCGCCATCTTCTCCCTTCGACGCGCCAAGCGGGTAACTGCCAGGCGCACAGCCTGAGCAGTTAC
>JAFGOJ010000283.1 GCA_016926575.1 Anaerolineae bacterium
ACAGGCAAACCCCTGGGCGCGTTCATCGCCGAGCAACTGGGCGAACAGGTCTCGTTGGGAGAGGAACCCGACGGCGAGGGCGTCTCTCAAGCCAAGGCGCGCTACCTGCTGGCGGAGATGGAAGCGGTGAGCGCCCAACTGCCGGGTGGGCTGCGCCGGGCGAGCGATGCGCTGTGGCGCTACGTGGCCCAACGCGTCCCTGCCGACCCGGAGGTGGCGGCCTACGACCTGAGCAAGTTGGAGGACGTGGTCGTGCGCGTCTCTGGGCCGCTGGCGCACGTCTACTTCAACGTGGTCACCCGGCCGCTGGACTTGATCGAGGTGATGTTGCTGTATCCCAATCTGCTGGACCGGCTCTTCGAGACCGGCGCGGTTGGGCTGGTAGCCGGACGGTCGGGGGATAAGACGGTGGTGATGGGGCCCACGGGGGGGATGGGGGTGATCGGCGATGGCTTCGTGGAGATGGAGCGGCAGAATCCGTTGGCCCCGTTTGGGGATCCGGCGTGGGTGGCCGGCGAACTGCACCGCGTGGTCGGGTTCTCGAATGCCGGTGACCTGTTGCTGCTCGGCAAGGTGTTTGCGGACGGGCGGGTGGTAACCTTCGAAAAGCAAGTGTCGACCCACGGCGGGCTGGGCGGCGCGCAAGGACGCCCTTTCATCGTCTACCCGCCGGGGAGCGGGCCGTTCGAGACGTGCAGCCCGGAGGACCTGCACCGCATCTTCTACGAGTGGCATCGACATGACGGAACTGTCGTGGGGACAGGTGCGGGGATCGCGGGCATGACGGCGTAGGGGACACCCGGCGGGCCTGGCGGGGCGCGATTGAATCGCGTCTACTCCTATTTGTGGGCGTGCTGCAAGGTGCTATAATTGCGCGTATACGAAGGAGCGCGTTGACCAAGCGAGAATTCAAGCTGGCAAACGAATATCGCTACGACCGATCCGCACCGGTGCGCTGGATCGTATCCCACCTCGCGCGCTATCCCATCTTCCCCATCCTGATGCTCCTGGCGGCTGTGTTGAACAATTACTTCTACAGCATGGTCCAGATCCTCATCGGGCGGGGCTTCGACCTGATCACCACGCCCGGATGGGAGAACAGCGAGCTGGTCCTGCTGGCGCTGAGCGTGCTGGGAACGGCGCTGGGGCAGGGCAGTACGGGCATGGCGCGCAACGCGTCGGTCGAGTTCCTGGCCCAACGCATCGAGCGCGACGCCCGCGAAGAGTTGTACGTCAGTCTGTTGGGCAAGAGCCAGACCTTCCACGGCCGCCAGCGCATCGGCGACATCATGGCCCGCGCCACCAACGACGTGCGTATGCTCAACTTCATGTTCAGCCCCGGCGTCATGCTGATCACCGACTCGCTGATGGCCATTGTCGTCCCGGTGCTGCTGATCGCCCGGCTCAAGGCCGCACTGCTGCTGGTGCCCTCCATCTTCCTGGTCATGCTGACCGTCACCGTGATCGACTACAACCGTCGCCTCAGCCCGGTCAGCGCCGCTCAGCGGGAGCAATTCGGCGCGATGAACGCCGGGCTGGCGGAGGCCATTGCCGGGATCGAGGTGGTCAAAGCCAACGCGCAAGAACGGTACGAGTGGCGCAAGTTCACCCACAACGCCCGCGTGTTCCGCGACTATTTCGTGCGGCAAGGCCGGATTCAGGCCTTCTACCTGCCGATGCTGACCTTCAGCATTGCCTGGGCGGGCAGTTTTCTCCACGCCCTGTTGCTCTGGCGCGCGGGAAGCCTCACGATGGGCGAGGTGATCGCGTTCATGGGCCTGGTCGGCACGCTGCGCTTCCCCACGTTCATCTCGATCTTCTCTTTCGACCTGGTGCAGTTGGGCGTTGCCAGCGCGCGGCGCATTCTGGAGCTGGTCAACACAGAGACGGACCTGGACGAGAACGCGGCGGGGATCGCCCGGCCGATTCAGGGCGAGGTGGTCTTCGAGAACGTCACTTTCAGCTACGACAAGGGCATGCCGACGCTCAAAGGGATCAGTTTCGTGGCCCGGCCCGGGGAGACGGTGGCGATCGTTGGGCAGACCGGTTCGGGCAAGACCACACTGACCCGGCTGATCAACCGCATCTTTGACGTCGACAGCGGGCGGGTGCTGGTGGACGGCGTCGACGTGCGCGACTGGAGCCTGGAGTCGCTCCGCTCGCAGATCTCGACCATCGAGCAGGACGTGTTCCTCTTCTCCCGCACGCTCAAGGAGAACATCGCCTTCGGGTGCAGCGATGCCGACGACGCGGCCATCGAGCACGCCGCGCAGGAGGCTCAGGCCCACGCTTTCATTGCCGACTTTCCGGACGGCTACCAGACCGACGTCGGCGAGCGCGGCGTCACGCTCTCCGGTGGGCAGCGACAGCGCATCGCCATCGCCCGCGCCTTCCTCACCAACCCACGCATTCTGATCCTGGACGACAGCACCAGCGCCATCGACAGTGCCACCGAAGACAAGATTCAACGCGCTATGCGCCGCATCAGCCGGCAGCGTACTACCTTCCTCATCACCCACCGCCTGAGCCAGATCCGCTGGGCCGACCGCATTCTCGTCCTGCGGCGCGGCGAGCTGGTCGACCAGGGCAGCCACGCAGACCTGATGGCGCGCTGCGCCGATTACCGGCGCATCTTCGCACGCTACGATTAGCTGAAAAGGAGAGCTATGATAAGAGAAACGTTCGAACGGGACCTGAGAAACCTGCAGGACGAAATTCTGGTCTTGGGTAGTATGGTCGAAGATGCCATTGCCAGGTCGGTGCAGGTGCTCAAGGACCAAGACCTGGCGGCAGCCAGCCAACTGATCCGCGACGACGCCAAACTCAACCGCATGCGCTTCAAAATTGAAGAGGATGCCATGATCCTCATCGCCACCCAGCAGCCCATGGCCAGCGACCTGCGCCTCCTGGCCGCCGTCATTGTCATCGCCACCGAGCTGGAACGCATCGGCGACTACGCCAAGGGCATCGCCAAGATCACCCTGATGATTGGCAACGAAACGCTGCTCAAACCGCTGATCGACGTCCCCCGCATGGCCGACATCGCGCGCGATATGCTTCACCAGGCGTTGGAGGCCTTCGTCACGCAGAACGTCGATATGGCGCGCCGCATCCCCGAAGCGGACGAGGAGATCGACGCCCTGTACAACCAGGTCTACCGCGAACTGCTCACCTACATCCTCGCCACCCCCCGCTTCACCGAGCAAGCGAACCACCTGCTGTGGGTGGCGCATAATCTGGAGCGCAGCGCCGACCGCGTCATCAACATCTGCGAGCGGATCGTGTTTACCGTAACCGGCGAAATGGAAGAAATGGACGTAAAAGAAGGGGAAGACCTGAAATTGGAAGGGGTAACGTAGCGCGGATAGCGAAAGGAGAGGTTTTAAATGAATGACTTGCCTGAGGAAAAAGAAAGTCCGGAACGCTCTTCTTACGAAACGATACGCTTGGAACGGGACGAGATAGAAGCACACTTGCCCTACAAAACGGTCAAGTTGGAGCCGGACGCGGCTGAGGAACCCGCGCCGCACAAAACGGCCCTCCTGGAGCCGGAAGGCGAGGAACCGCCGGCCGAAAAGACCGTCAAAATGGACGTGCTCCCTGCTGAACCCGAGGCACCTGAAACGCCCGCTTCCCCACCGCCCGCACAAAAGAAGGGCGGGCGCAGCGCGATCTGGTGGCAGTTCCCACGGCGGGTGGTGCTATTGCTGGCTGCGTTTGGGTTGGCCCTCGCGTTTCTCGCCGTGATGCGCTTGCCTGTCTTCACCGGGGCAGTGTCTGGCACACAGACGGATTGGTCCACCTCGTGGGTCTACAGAGAGTCCGTCGCCGACATCGTGCGCGAGGGGCGTTCCAACACGCTTCTTCTGATCGGGCTGGCGCTGGTACTCGCCTTGCTCAACGCGGCGTTCACCGTCCTTGTTGCCGCACTGGTACACGCGCTGGAAAAACGCTCCGGCCCGCTGGGTTCGATTGCCAAGGGCCTGGGGCGGCTGTGGGCCTTCGGCTGGGCGACCGGCCCCGTCCTCTCCACGGCCATCCTGCTTTTCTACGTCTTTGTCTTGCAGTTGGACCTGCTGCCCCCCGGCGGCCTGCGGACCCCAGGCAGTGAGGGGACCGGCGACCTGCTGCTTCACCTGATCCTCCCGGTCGTTACGCTCGCATTCCTGCCCGGCTTGATCACCGGCCAGGTCGTGGCGCGCTACGTGACCATCGCCCGCGCCCCAGAACGCGGGCGGCCCGTCCTGGCGGCGCTGTTCAAGGGATTGGGGACACTGTTGGGGCAGATGGGCGGCCTGCTCGGCGCAGCCCTCGCGGTGGAAATCGTTTTCAACTTACCCGGTCTGGGCAGGCTGTTCATCCAATCGATCTTTGCCCGAGACTTGCCTGTGACGTTCGGTGTGCTCAGAAGCTACGCGGTGCTGATCTTGATCTTCCGCATCGCGGCCGAACTGTTCCACTGGCTGGAGCGCTTCGTGGGTATCGCGCCGGCCGTCCCGCAGCCCGCGCCCACCCGCTGGCGCAAGTTCGCCCGCGTGGCGTGGGTGGTGCTCGCCGTGCTGTGCCTGGTGTTCCCGGTCGTCTTCGCCGGCGCGGGCCTGCTCACCGGCGCGGACGCCGCTGTAGACGCCGACCTCAGCGCGCTAAACGCCCCCCCCTCCGCCGAACACCTGCTGGGAACCGACCATCTGGGGCGCGACGTGCTGGCGCGCACGCTGCGCGGCGCGGCGACGACGCTGGGCGTAGCAGCCCTGGCCGCCCTCGTTGCGCTGATTCCCGCTGCGCTGGGCGGCGCGCTGACCGGTTACCTCTCGACGCGGGGCAAGCTGTGGGCCGAATCGCTGGCCGACGTGCTGCTGCTTCCCGCCGACGTGCTGCTCTTCTTCCCCGTAGCCGGCGGCGTGGCCCTGCTGAGCGCGCTGGCTCAGCCCGCCAACGTGCTCTGGCTGCTCGCGGCTGTGTTCATCGTGCCGCGCGCCACGCGGCTCTACCACGCGCTGTGGGGTGTCGCACCGGACCGGCGCAAGGCATTGGCGTTGGCCCTGGGCGGGCCGACCATCGTCTTCCTGGGCGCGCTGTTCATCGCCGCCTGGGCCATTCCGACGGTTGAGCACCTGGGTTTGGGCGCACAGCCACCGGCTTCTTCACTGGGCAGCGTCTTGCAAGACATCTTCAGGGTATTTGATGTCAACCCCGGCATTCTCGCAGCCATCGTCGTCTTGTGGGCATCGGGTCTGGCGTTCTACGTAGCTACCGAAGCGCTGGTGGGGTTCTTCAATGGGAAGGACGCGCTGGCGCGGTTGAATATGTAGGGTAGGGGGAACTGCTCAGGCTGCACGCGCTGAGCAGTTCCGTGTAGGGGGCGACGCCTGCGTCGCCCCCTACCGCGTCCTTTGCAACAGTGCCGCGCCGATCTGCGCCGCCTGGTACGGATCGGCGGGGTGCTCCAACAGCACCGCCACGGCGTAGCGCGGCGCGCCCGCCGGGTAGACGCCCAGGAACCAGGCGTGCGGGGCGCGGTTTTCGCCGGCCACCGCTGTGCCCAGATGCCCCACAGCGCCCTCGCCGAACGGCTGCCACGCCAGGAGCAGCAGCCCGGCCGTCTCTTCGGAGACCACCCGGCGCGAGCTTCCCGGCGCGTCCAGCGCGCGCCAGCCGCCCTCGCTCGTCTCCACGCGCAGCGCCAGTTGGGGCGCGGGCATGATGCCGTCGTTCGCCAGCGTCGCCGCCACCAGGGCCATCTGCAACGGGGAGACGGTCAGGCCGCCCTGCCCCGCCGCTTCCAACTGCGCCGCGCCGAACGCCCACTCTCCGAACTCGGTGGGCAGTTCCAGCGGCGGTGCGGCGGTCAGCCCCCACCGCTCCACTGCTGCCACAATCCCGTCTTCGCCCAGTTGCTCGCCCAACGCCGCGAACGGCCCCGGGCACGCTGCTGCGTATGCCGCCACCAGGTCGCCCGAGAGCGGCGCTTCCAGGCACCCCACCGTCTCGCCGTTCAGGCGCACCGTAGCGGTCACGTCGGGCGCGGGGTCGCTGATGGCGTGCGTGCCGCGCTCCATCACTTCGGCCAGGACCACCGTCTCCAGCGCGGCCCCCGGCTGGTACAGGCCCTGCGTGGCCCGATTGACCAGCGGCGCGGCCGGGTCATCGACCAGATCGTCCCAGGTAGCGTCCAGGCGGGCCGGGTCGAATGTGGGAGAGGAGGCCAGCACCAACAGCGCGCCGGATTCGGCGTCGAGCAGGACGATCGCTCCTGGCAGGCCGTCCAGCGCTGCCTGCGCGGCCTGCTGCAACGACGCGTCGAGGGTGAGTTGGACGTCGCGCCCCACCGCCGGGCGGTGCAGCCAGTTGTCCCATGCCGCCTGCCAGCTCGAACGCCCACTCTCGCCGCGCAGGTGTGCGTCGAAGGCCGCTTCGATGCCGCCAGCGCCGTAGCGCAGGCTGGCGTAGCCCACGGCGGGCGCGGCGTCGGGCAGGGGGTACGCGCGGCTGACGATGCCCGAGGGCGCGATCACCACGTCGGCCAGCACGGCCTCATTTCGATCTAAAATTCGGCCCCGCACGAGGCGTTGCTCGTATTCCACCCGGCGGGGATTGTCTTCGCGGGCGGTGAGCCACCCGGCGCGAGCCACGCCCCAATAGCCGCACGCCGAGGCCACCAGTGCCAGCGCCAGGGTCAACACGCACGCCAGGCGCAACAGTTGCGGCTGCATCGCCGTTCGGTCGGATGATGCAACGGGTCGGCGCTCGCGCTCGTGCGGCAGGTGGGAGATGCGCAGTAGCAACCCCAGGGCGACGAACGTGGCGAGGAAAGAGGACCCGCCATAGGAGAGGAAGGGCAGCGTCACGCCAGAGATGGGGATCAATTTGACGTTGGCAGCCGTGATGATGACCGCCTGGATCACCAGCCCGGCGGTCAGCCCGCCGGCGAGCAGGCGCTCGAACGGGCGCGGCGTGCGCGCTGCGGCGCGCAGTCCGCGCAGCAGGAGCGCGCCGTAGAGCGCAACCGCGGCCAGCGCTCCCAACAGACCGAACTCCTCGGCCAGGGCGGAGAAGACGAAGTCTGTGTGGACGGCGGGGATGTAGGTGGGGCGGCCCAGGCCCAATCCCTGCCCGCTCAGCCCGCCTGCTCCGATGGCGATCAGGCTCTGTACGATCTGGAAGGCGTGGTCGGCAGCGTTGGGCCAGGGATTCAGCCAGCCGTCGACGCGCAGCGCCAGGCGCGTCGACGCGACGTAGCCGACGACGCCCGCAGCGGCGAAGAGCACCAGCCCCGCAGCGACCAGCTCCAACTGCCCCGTCGCCAGGTAGAACATGGCCAGGAAGGTGAAGAAGAAGAGCATCGCCGCGCCCAAGTCCTGCTGCCAGGCCAGGAAGAGCACGGTCAGGCCGAACATCACCGCCAGCGGCCCCAGGTAGGCCGGGGACGGCAGGTGCAGCCGCCCGATGCGCCAGCGGGCGGTCAGCAGCAGGTCCCGCCGTTCGGCCAGATACGAGGCCATGTAGACGACCATGAGCAGTTTGAGCGGTTCGGAGGGCTGGAAGTAGACGCCGCCCAAGCGCAGCCACAGGCGTGGGCCATAGCCGGAGGGGTTGACGCCGAAGGCCAGCGTCGCCGCCAGCAGGGCCAGGCCGGCTAGCAGCCAGGTGTAGCGAAACCGACGTAGCCAGCGCAGGTCCGGCCCGATCTGTACCACGGCCAGCATCGCCAGTGTCGAGAGCAGCAGCCAGGTAACCTGGCGGGGGAGGAAGTTGAGCGCCAGCCGCCCGATGATGAGCAGTCCCCAACCGCTCAACAAGGCCGCGACGGGCAGCAGCAGGGGGTCGCGGCGGGGCACGTGGCGGCAAAGCGTGACGTGCGCGGCGGAAAAAGAGATGAGGAACGACAGAATGACAAGCGACATGAAGCGCAGCGTGAATGGGGGATAGGTCAGGTGCAGAGTGAGCGCGCCGATGATCAGAAAAACGGCCGCGAGCAAAAGGAACACGCGCTCGCGCCGGGCGGTCCACGTGGTGAGCGGCGATGCAGCCACGCCGGGCTTCTTTCGAATCGTCATAGCATCCATTTGAGGCGTTATACTACCACGTTCTACCGGGCGCGCAACCCGCGCCTCACTTGACCGAACAGACAGCCTGTGCTACCATCACACCGCATAACGATCGGTCAAACGCTCGTCCAAAATTAGCCACGCATTGACACGAATTGGCGCGGGTCACGGACCCGACGGGAGCACATTGTCTTGTGGTGGTAGGCGCGTGATTCAATCGCGCGCCTACCACCACAGGAACGAGCTCTATTGTTGGAGCAGTCGCCACGGCCTTAGGCCGCTTCGCGGCCCGGCCACCACAAAGGGCAGAAAATGCCCACCCTCCCGCAGGTTCCAAACCTGCGGGAGGGTGAAGGCCGTCTGAGGCGTTGACCCAGGCCCATTTGCGGAAGGGGTGCGGGGGAACCGGAAGGTAAACCGCAGGTTTACCCGTTTCCCCGGCGGGGTGCAGGGGTGGTAGGGGCGCAGCATGCTGCGCCCCTCTGGCCAACCACGGTCGGCGGGTTTCAAACCCGCCCTACGTTAAGGCGGGTATTTAAGGAGGCCCATGTCGCTTATTCAGGCTCTCATTCTAGGCGTTCTTCAAGGCGCGACGGAGTTCCTGCCCGTGAGCAGCTCTGGTCATTTAGTGCTGGTGCCGTGGCTGCTGGGCTGGTCGGCCCCAGGCCTGGCGTTCGATACGATCGTGCATTGGGGGACGGCGTTTGCGGTGCTGGGCTATTTCTGGCGCGACTGGTTGGCGTTGGCGCGGGCGTGTTGGGAAGCCGTGCGCCGGCGCTCATTGCAGGACCCGCAGGCCCGGCTGGCCGTGTGGATCGTCCTGGGCACTCTCCCGGCGGGGGTGGTGGGCGTGCTGCTGGAGGACTTCTTCGAGAGCATGTTCGCCCGTCCCGTGGCTGCGGCCGCGTTCTTGCTGGTCACCGCAGCGGTCCTGACGCTCAGCGAACGGTTCTCGCGCCGGCAGCGCGATCTGGCGCACCTGACGTGGTTGGATGCGCTGTTGATTGGGGTGGGGCAAGCGATGGCCATCTTCCCGGGCCTCTCGCGTTCCGGCATGACGATTGCCACGGGGATGGCGCGCGGGTTGCAGCGCGAGCCTGCCGCGCGCTTCAGTTTCCTGCTCGCCACGCCCCTCATCCTGGGTGCGGGCCTGCTGCAAGTGATCGATCTGGCGCAAGCGGGCGATTTGGTGGCCCAAGCGCCCCTGTTGGGGGTGGGGTTTGCCGCCGCACTGGCGACGGGGCTGGGCTGCATCCACTTTCTGCTGCGTTACCTCCAACGCCGGCCTGTGTATCCCTTCGCCATCTACTGTGCCGTGGCGGGCGGTGTGTGCCTGGTCGTTGCGCTGCTGGGTCGGTAATGGCCATGCGCAAAAAGGTCGCTCTGGCGATGTTTTCGTGTGCCTTTTTCGCATGGTTGATATTGGGCTGCGCGCCCCAACCGCTGACCGTCACCCGCGAGCCGGTAGAGCTGCAGGTCGTCACGACCGACGCCTGCGGTCCGCTGATGACCACCCTGGCCGAGGTCTACACCGTCGAGCGTGCGTGGGTCACGGTCGAGGTGAGCGTGTACAACACCACCCTGGCCGAGGAGCGTCTGCGCGAGGGCGTGGCCGATGTGGCCGCCCTGTCGTGGGTGGGCGCGGATGCCCCGCTGTGGGCCACTCCCTTCGCCACCGACGCCATCGCCATCGTGGCCTATCCCCAGGTGCCCGCCGACGGGTTGAGCCAGGCGCAGCTTCAAGAGATATTTCGTGGGCGCGTGGGGGAGTGGAGCGACGGCGTACCCATCCAGGTCGTCAGCCGGGAGGCGGGCGCGGGCACGCGCGTGGTGTTCGAGGCGGGCGTGATGGGCACCTTCGACGTGACGCTGACCGCCATCGTCATGCCGACGGACCGGCACGTGCTCGATTATGTCGCCCAGACGCCGGGGGCGATTGGCTACGTATCGATGGGCCGGCTGGACGCCGGCGCGCACGTCCTGGCGCTGGACGGCATCCGCCCGACCCCAGAAACGACGGCCGACTATCCCCTCGCCTATCCCCTGTACCTGGCAGCATCCTCTGAGCCCATCGGTGACGCACGTGCCTTCGTCCAGTGGATTCTGGGGGAAGACGGGCAGCGCCAGGTGCGACGGCTGTTCGGCCCACTCCCTACCCAATAGTAAAAATTGTGCTATAATTGTGTCACCTACCCGAGTTTCTCCTGTGAAGCGGATGGTGTGAGGAGCACACATGAGTTCTGGAGTCATCCTCTACATCGAAGACAACGCCGCGAATCGCATGTTGGTGCAACGGGTGTTGCAAATGGAAGGATACACCGTCCTGGAGGCGGAAGATGGCCCCAGTGGGGTGCAGATTGCCCGCCAGTCGACACCGGACCTGATCTTGTTGGACATCAATCTGCCCGAAATGGATGGGTACGAAGTCGTTCCCCAGCTGCGTGAGATCCCGGCCATCCAGGGGGTGCCCATCATCGCACTGACGGCCAACGTGATGCGGGGAGACCGCGAGCGTGTGCTGGAAGCCGGATGCAATGGCTACATCCAAAAGCCCATCGACGTTGACGAGCTGCCACAGCAGGTGGCCGATTTTATCGAACAATCGCGTTGAGCGCCTCCATTACAGCGAGCTTGGAAAGAGACTATGAGCAAACCTATCGAACCCGAAAACGCTGTCGTCCTCGTCGTCGAGGACAATCTGAACAACTTTCTACTCATCACGCGCCTGTTGGCTTACCTGGGCGTCAAACGCTGCGAGTGGAAGGCCTCGGGGTTTCAAGTCGTTGAGTTCGTCGAGTCGTTCCCCCAAGTTGACCTCGTCCTCATGGACATCAACTTACCAGAGCGAGATGGATATGAGGCGTTGAACCTCATCCGATCCGAACCGCGTTTGAAGAATACGCTGGTCGTCGCCGTGACGGCCGATGCCAGCCAGGACAATCTGGAGCGCGCTCGCAAAGCTGGTTTCGATGGATTCATCGGCAAACCGTTGAATCCGGACCTGTTCCCACAACAAATTCGAGGCATCTTGCGGGGGGATTCTGTTTGGGAGCTTTAGTCGGCTCAGAAACTGAGGCAAACTATGGGGCTTGCCAGAACCGCCACACATCGCGAGGTCCCCGCTGTGGGGATGCGTGGCGGATTGGGGCGTACCCTGTTGACCGTTCTGTTGGTCTTAGCGATATTGCCCCTCAGCATTGTTAGTTGGTACTCTTCCACCCGCAACCGCCTCAACATCCAGGCAGAGATCACCGAGAAACTTGCCTCCATCGCTGCTTTGAAAGAGGCGCAAATCTCCCGTTGGGTCGACGAGCAGCAGGCCATTCTGGTTGCTCTGTCGACCGACGCGGCATTGGCGAACGCAGCCCAATCATTGGCGACCGACAACGAAGCCGCAACCCGTTACCTGATGATGGCAACTGAAGCGTACAACCTGGCGGCGATTGGATTGCTCACACGCGAAGGGATCGTCGGGGCGTCGAACGCGCCCGAGATGGTCGGCAGGACGCTCCCTGTGTCTGAGGGCGCGCCTGCTGCGGCTCACATCACCTTCTTCCCCCCAGATGCGCCGGAAGGTGCGGGCGTCGTCTTCACCTACGCGCTCGCGGAACCGCTGGACGGGGATCTGCGCTACCTGGCTGCCTGGTGCAGCAGCGCCGGCATGACCGACATCCTCCACGAACGGGTCGGGTTGGGGCAGACGGGGGAATCGTACCTCGTCACCGGAGACGGACGCATCTTGCCCCGCCGGCAGGCTGCCGGCCAGGCTGCGCTCGCCCTGCACATCGACGAACCCAACCAGACGCTGTACGAAAATTACGCCGGCGTGCCCGTCATCGGCACGCAACTGGCCATGCCGGCCCTGGACGCCGTCCTGGTGGTCGAGCAAGCGCAGGAAGAGGCGTTCGCGGGCAACGACGACGTCACCGCTGCAGTCATCACCGCCACCCTGATCGCTGCGCTGGCCGCTGCGATCGTCGCCGCATTCGTCACGCGCCAGGTCACCCGCCCCATCGTCCGGCTGACCGAATCGACGCTCAGCCTCGCCTCCGGCAACCTCTCCGAGCGGGTCGAGATCGCTTCGCGCGACGAGATCGGCATCCTGGCCTACGTCTTCAATCGTATGGCCGCCGATCTGGAAACGCTCTACAACGACCTGGAAGAGAAAGTGGCCCAACGCACCCGCCTGCTCCAGCAGGCGAACTACCAGATTCAGCGCCGCGCCATCCAAATGCTCGCCAGTGTCGAAGTTGGGCAGGCCATCACCTCCATCCTCGATTCCGGGCGGCTGCTGGACGAGGTCGTGCGGCTGGTGCGCGACCGGTTCGTCTACTCCTACGCCGCGATCTACACGCTGAACGAAGAAACTCAGTGCCTGGACCTGCGCGCGTCGGCCGGCGTGGCCAGCCCACATCACGGCGCGCACGTGCGCCTGGACGCGCAAAATCCCGTCGGGCGCGCGTTCCGCGAGACCGACCCCGTGCTAGAAGATCACGAGCAGGCCGTGCCGGTCGGACCGCCGGCGGTTACCACCCGCTTCGAGGTGGCGCTGCCCCTGCGCATGGGCTACCGCACGACGGGCGTGTTGGACGTCCAATCGACCGAGCCGGAAGGGTTCGACAAGGACGACGTCTCGATCTTGCAGAACGTCGCTTACCAGGTCACCGTCGCGCTGGAAAATGCGCGTGCCTACGCCGTCGAGCGCAAAGCCGCCCAACAGTTGCGCGAGATGGACCAGTTCAAACGCCAGTTTCTGGTCAATATGTCCCACGAGTTCCGCACGCCGCTGACGAACATCTTGGGCTTCTCGCGGTTGATTCTGAAAGGGCTCGAAGGGCCGCTGACCGACCAGCAGCAACAGGACGTGGAGATCATCTACCACAACGGCGAGCACTTGCTGGGGCTGATCAACGACCTGCTGGACATCTCGCAGATCGACGCCGGGCTGATGGAATTGCAGTTCAAGGACGTCCATCTGGCCGACTTGATCCACAGCGTGATGTCGACCGCCAGCGCCCTGGTGCGGGAAAAGGACGTCATATTGAAGGCAGACATCCCGCCGGCGCTGCCGACGATCCAGGCCGACGCCACGCGCATCCGCCAGGTGCTGCTGCGCCTGTTGACCAACGCCGCCAAGTTCACCGACCACGGCGAGATTGCCGTGACCGTGTGGCCCGAAGACGAGCGGGTGCTGGTCAGCGTCCGCGACACCGGCATCGGCATCCGGCCCGAAGATATGGGGCGCATCTTCAAACAGTTCGAACAGGGCACGCGGGTCGACGGCCGTCGCTCGGAAGGCGCCGGGTTGGGATTGGCCCTGAGCAAGGAGTTTGTGGAGCTGCACGGCGGGCAGATGTGGGTGGAGAGCGAGGTGGGCCACGGGTCGACGTTCACCATCAGCCTGCCGCTCCAACCGCCACCGGACGCTCGAACGTGAGAAGGGGCATCCTATGACCAAGGTGATTGCAGTGGCCAGCAACAAGGGCGGCGTCGGCAAGACGACGACTTGCCTTTCGTTGGGCGGTGGCCTGGCGGAGCAGAATCAGTTTACGTTGTTGGTCGACCTGGACCCGCAGGCGCACTTGAGCCTGTCTCTGGGCGTCAAACCGGAGACCGCGCGCTACACGGCTGTCGACGTGCTGACCGGCCAGAAGTCGCTGGTGGCGGCCAGCCAGGAAACCACCGTCAACGGGCTGGACCTGGTGCCCGCCAGCCGCGAGTTGGTGGTGGTCGACAAGCTGCTCTACCAACGCCCAGGGTACGAGTACCGCTTGAAGGAGGACCTCAGCCGCCAACCGCGCGCGCTGCACGACGTGATCCTGATCGACTGCCCGCCGACGTTCGGCACGGCGACGCTCAACGCCCTCACTGCCGCCGACTTGCTCATCATCCCGGTGCAGTGCGAATTCTACGCCGTGCGCTCCCTCCAGCAGATGCTCGACATGGTGACGGCCGTGCGCAAAAAGACCAACCCGACGCTCAGCTACCGCCTGCTGGTGACGATGTTCGATAAGCGCAACAAAGTTCACACGCTGTTATTGGAGCAGATGCAGCAGCGTTTCCGTGGGGCGATGTTCGACGCCCTCATCCAGATCGACACGCGCCTGCGCGAAAGCCCGGTCTTCGAGTTGCCCATCACGCACCACGCGCCTTCCGCGCGGGCCGCTCACCAGTACCGCGCGTTGACCCAGGAACTGATCGATTTGCTGTATCCCGTCGCAAGCTACGCTGCTCAACCGGCTCCTTCCCGGAAGCTGGTAGAGCTTTCGGAGCAGAGGCCATGATCGCTGCGCTCACAGCCGATGGGCGAAAATGGCCCCTGTCGTTGCGGGTCTCCTGACCCACCGTTCCGCCCGGTCAGGAGACCGGTCGGAACAAGAGTTTACGTACAGATGGATGCCCGCTTGCGCGGGCATGACGGCCGGATGAGCGGCTATTTTCGGAACAGTCGCCACGGCCTTAGGCCGCTTCGTGGCCCGGCCACCACAAAGGGCAGAAAATGCCCACCCTCCCGCAGGTTCCAAACCTGCGGGAGGGTGAAGGCCGCCT
>JAFGOJ010000284.1 GCA_016926575.1 Anaerolineae bacterium
ACCGCAGGTTTACCCGTTTCCCCGGCGGGGTGCAGGGGCGGTAGGGGCGCAGCATGCTGCGCCCTACCGCAAAGTCCTGGTAACCGAGGGTCGGCGGGTTTGAAACCCGCCCTACAGGGCCGTAGGCTTATTTTCGGAGCAGTTAGGAGGAAAACATGACCGTACCGATTTACCTTGTCGTCGCCTACGTCGTTTTCTGGGCGTTTTCTTTTGCGCTGATCATCTCGATGTGGCTGCGCCAGCGGCGCATCGATCAGCAGATCGCGCTGTTGAAGGACCAATTGGGCGAAAAATGAACCGCATCGACCGGCGGGACTTTCTGCGTTGGCTGGGCGCCGGGGTGGGTGGTGCCGTCGGCAGCGCGCTGCTGAGTGCCTGCGGGCAGCGTGCGACGCCCTTGCCCACCGCCACGACGCTTCCCCCCACGCCCACACACGCGCCTCCGACCGCCACGCTGGCGCCCGGCGAGACCCCTCCCCCTACCACCGCCGCGCCGCCGACCGCTGTGCCCACGTCGGCGCCCCCATACATAGCCGTCGCGCGCGGCGGGGATCCCGAGGCGCTGGTCGAACGGGCGCTGTCCGCCCTGGGAGGGATCGAGCGCTTCGTCCGCCCCGGAAACGACGTGATCATCAAACCCAACATCTGCATCGGCTACCACAGCTACGAGTACGCCGCCACAACCAACCCGTGGGTCGTCGGCGCGCTGACCCGCCTCTGCCTCGGCGCGGGCGCGCTCCGCGTGCGGGTGATGGATTACCCCTTCGGCAGCACCGCCGACGAGGCCTACATCCGCAGCGGCATCCAGGAACAGGTCCTCGCCGCCGGCGGCGAGATGGAACTGATGACCGCATTCAAATTCATCGCCACCGACCTCCCCGACGCCGTCGACCTGCGCCGGTGTGACATCTACGACGACGTGCTCACTACCGACGTGCTGATCAACGTGCCCATCGCTAAGCACCACAACCTGGCCCGCCTGACGTTGGGGATGAAGAACCTCATGGGCGTGATCTACGACCGCCCGGCGATGCACGCCAATCTAGGCCAGCGCCTGGCCGACCTGACTAGCCGCATCCGCCCCGCGCTGACCGTCATCGACGCGGTGCGCATCCTGGTCGACCACGGCCCCACCGGCGGCAGCCTGAACGACGTGCGGCAGATGGACACGCTCATCGCCAGCCCCGACATCGTCGCCGCCGACGCCTACGCCGCCGCCACGCTCTTCGATATGCCGCCGGAGCGGCTGGCCTACGTCGAGGCGGGCGTGGCCATGGGCCTGGGGCGCAGCGACCTGGAGAACCTCGCCATTGAGGAGATTGCCGTTGGCGGGTAAAGCCGGGCGCTGGACGCCGCGCCATTGGATCGCCTTGCGCCGTGTCGTGCAGGCGGCCGCACTGCTGGCCTTCGTGGTGCTCTTCGTCGGGTCCCGCCGCGGCGGATGGCCGGCCATGCTGGTCAATTTCCCCATGCGGCTCGATCCTCTGGCGATGCTGGCCCACGCGCTCGCCAGCCGCACGTTGCTGGTGGGATCGGCCCTGGCGCTGCTGACGGTAGCGCTGACGGTGGCCCTGGGCCGGGTCTGGTGCGGCTGGTTGTGCCCGTTGGGCACGCTGCTCGATTGGATGCCCCTGCGCCGTTGGCGGGGAAAGCGCACCGCCCCCGGCGACGGCTGGCGCGGGGCCAAATACGGCCTCCTGCTGACGATCTTCGCCGCCGCGCTTTTGGGCAACCTGACCCTGATGATCTTCGACCCGCTGACGATTCTTTTCCGCACCCTCTCGGCCAGCGTCTGGCCCGCCTTGGACCAGCTCATCACCGGGGCCGAGGTCGCCCTCTACCGGATCGCGCCGCTCCGCTCCGTCGTGTCGACCTTCGATGGCTGGGTGCGGCCGGACGTTCTGCCCCTCACGCCCGCCTTCTACCGCCATACGCTCCTCTACGCGGGCGTCTTCGCCGCGATCGTACTGCTGAATTTGCTCGCCGAGCGCTTCTGGTGCCGCTACCTGTGTCCGTTGGGGGCGTTGCTGGGCCTGTTGAGCAAGGTGGGTATCGTCCGCCGCGCGGTGAACGAGCGCTGCACCGAATGTGGCGCGTGCGCCCGCGCCTGTCCCACCGGCACGGTCGACCCTGCCGCGGGATACGCCAGTGACCCCGGCGAGTGTACCGTCTGTTTGGAGTGTCTCAAAGCCTGCCCGTACGGCGCGATCGACTTCCCCTCCCGCCCATCGTTGGCCCGCTGGCAACCCTACGACCCCAGCCGTCGCCAGGCGCTGGTCGCCGCCGGCGTAGCCGTTGCCGGTGTGGGCCTCTTCAGCAGCAACCTCACCGCCGCGCGCGACCACCCGCGCCTCATTCGCCCGCCCGGCGCGCGCGAGAACGACCTGCTGCACAAATGCATCCGCTGTGGCGAATGCAACCGCGCCTGCCCCACCAGCGCCATCCAGCCCGCCGTGGTCGAGGCCGGCGTCGAGGGATTCTGGACGCCGGTGCTGGTCCCTCGCTTGGGGTACTGCGACTACGCCTGCAACGCTTGCGGGCAGGTCTGCCCGGTCCAGGCGATCCCGCCGTTGAGCCTGGAAGAGAAGCGCCAGCAGGTCATCGGCAAGGCCACCATCGATCAGAACCGCTGCATCCCCTGGTCCGACTATCGCCCGTGTATCGTGTGCGAGGAGATGTGCCCCGTACCCGACAAGGCGATCACGCTGGAGGAGGTCGAAGTGGAGAACGCCGATGGCGTCATCGTAACAGTACAGCGCCCCCGCGTAGTGCGGGAGCGCTGCATTGGGTGCGGCATTTGCGAGTACAAGTGCCCCGTCAACGGCGAGGCGGCGATCCGGGTTACTGCGCCATATACGGTATAACCATAACAACGACGCTGTTGTCCTTCGCCAAATGGTTATCGTTTGGATCGAGTAACTGCTCAGCTACGCTTCGCAGTTGCCTCACTTCGCCGCGAAAGAGGGGAAGTGGGGATTTTGCGGGCAGCGAAGCCACCCGCAAAACCCCCATCTTTTTCCTTCGACGCGCCAAGTGGGTAACTGCCAGGCGCATAGCCTGAGCAGTTGCTAATTCGTGCTAATTTGTGGCTGATTGTAATTGCTCAGGCCTAGCAGGCTGTCGGAGAGAACACGAACATCGTTTCCCAACGTGTCATTCTGAGGAGCGAAGGCGGCAAAGCCGCCTGAGCGACGAAGAAT
>JAFGOJ010000285.1 GCA_016926575.1 Anaerolineae bacterium
ACCTGCGAGAGGGTGGGCATTTTCTGCCCTTTGTGGTGGCCGGGCCGCTACGCGGCCTAAGGCCGTGGCGACTGCTCCGAAAATAGAACCCGCCATTGATAGAAGCCAGGTAGCGTCAGCACAGGACGTCAAACACCCGCAGCATCTCTGCCACGCTCCACGCCTGGGCGATGCAGCCACGAGGAGTAAAGGGCGGGTCGCCGTCGAAGATCTCGCTGATCGTGCCGACGCCGTGGTCGCTCAACTGGTCGAGCAGGGGGAGAAGGAAGGCGCGGGCTTGCTCGCGGTCGTCGTAGACGCGCAGGTGCGCAGTGACGAACGGGCCGATCAGCCAGCCCCACACGGTGCCCTGGTGGTAGGCCGCGTCGCGCTGCCGCCGGTCGCCGCCGTACTGACCGACGTAGGCCGGGTCGTGCGGGGTGAGGCTGCGCAGGCCGTGCGGGGTGAGTAGGTGGCGGGCGCACGCGTCGACCACGGCGCGCTGCCGCTCCGGCGCGAGCGGGCTGTGGGGCAACGAGACGGCGAAGAGCTGGTTCGGGCGCAGAGCGGGGTCGTGCCCCGCCGGCCCATCGAGCACGTCGTAGCAGTAGCCCGCTTCCGCGTTCCAGAAGCGCTCGAATCCGGCGCGGGCCTGCCGCGCCAACGCAACGTACCGCTCGGGAGATTGCCCCACGCGCGGCGCGAGGTCGGCCATCGCCCGCAGGGCGTTGTACCACAGCGCGTTGATCTCCACCGGCTTGCCGATGCGCGGTGTGACAACCCAATCGTCGACCTTGGCGTCCATCCAGGTGAGCTGCACGCCCGGTTCACCCGCAGCGACCAATCCATCCGCCGGATCGACGTGGATACCGTAGCGCGTGCCACGCAGATGCCAATCGACGATCTCGTCCAGCACCGGGAAGAGGTCGCGCAGCAGGTCATCGTCGCCGGTGGCGGCGTGGGTGGCGCGCAGCGCCTCGACGTACCACAGCGTCGCGTCGACGGTGTTGTATTCGGGCTGCGCGCCCGTATCGGGGAAGCGGTTGGGCAGCATACCGCGATCGACGTAGTGGGCGAACGTGCGCAGGATGCGCGCGGCGACGTCGAAACGGCCCGTGGCCAGGGTCAGCCCGGGCAGGGCGATCATCGTGTCGCGGCCCCAGTCACCGAACCAGTGGTAGCCGGCGATGACCGTGCGCCCGTCGGGGTCGGCGGGCAGCGCACGGCGCACGATGAACTGGTCTGCGGCAAGCGCCAGTGGGGCGGGCACCGCGCTCGCGGCCTCCACCACGCGCTGATCGTAGGCCTGCTGCCGGTCGTACAGTGCGCCGCCGTCCAGCTCGGGGGCGGGATCGATGCTGGCGACAAGGGTGAGCGTCTGGCCGGGGTGGAGCGTGGCCGTGAACGTGCCGGCGTGCAACGCTTCGTCCAACGCCTCCAGCCCGCGGTAGGCCTCCACACTCAGCAAGTGGGGCGCGTGCCACGCGTGTTGTGGCGTGGCCGCAGCGTCCCGGCTGAGGAGGTAGAGCGGCATTTCCCGGCCTGGCGCGGCCACGCGCAGGCCGTGGGGGACGCATTCGACGCTGAAGCGCCGGCCGGCAGCGCGAGTGACGACGTGGTGGTCGCGCCAATTGACGACGGCATCGATGCGCAGCGTCAGCGGGGCGCTGGCGCGGTGCAGGTGATAGCACACGCAGGTCGTATTGGCCTCGCGCACCATCCAGACGCGCTTTTCCAGCAGCGCATCGGCCAGGGCGAAGGTCCAGACGGGCGTGCTGCCTTCGAGGCGGAAGGCGTCGATGTGCCGGAAGCCCTCCGGCGCGACGGTGCCATCGGCCCAGCGGGTGGCAAACAGGGGGTAGGTTCGACCGGCGTACTCGGCCGTCTCGTCCAGTTTGGTCAGCAGGAGCGTGCGGCCGACGGGCGGTTCCAGGGCAGCGACGAGCAGGCCGTGGTAGCTGCGGGTGGGCAGGCCGGCGATAGTGCCGGAAGCGTAGCCGCCGATGCCGTTGGTAACCAGCCACTCGCGTCGCGCTGCGCTGTGCAGATCGTTGCAGACGTCGCGCTCGAAACTTAGCACGGCGGCTCCCCGGGCGCGCGGCCTTCTACCCAGGCAGGACCTTTTCTGCCTACCAGGGCAAAACTCAAGGGGATGCCGGCCCGAAATTGCTCGATCCGCCGATGCACCGAAGAAATGTCCGTCTCGTATTCGGAGACGTGCTCTATCGACAGTCTGTTCTCGATCAGTGCCATCAAAATGTCGGACAGGGTGTGAACGAACCAATACAGCGGCTTGGTCGACGGATAGGCCGTCTTGCCGACGTAATCCAGATCGCCGTACTCCACGTCGGGTTCGGTCGTGAAATAGGGCGCAACGATGCGCAAACCGACGTCCTCTTCCGCATCGTCAAACGGCAGCATCTCGGAGAAGGGGTGCATCTCGTAGATGAACACCTGCCCGTTCTCGCGCAACAGGGCCGCCACTTTCGCAAAAAATAACGGCAGGTCCGGCAACCAGCCCAGCGTCCCGGCCGTGAGGTAGACCAGGTCAAAGCGGTGCTCGTACTCCGGTCCAATCTCGTACACGTCCGAGCGCACATACCGGCAATCGATGTGGCAGCGGTTCGCGCGCTCTTGAGCCTCCTGGATGGCCAGATCAGAGATGTCGAACCCGACACATTCACCGGCCCCCAGGTTTTTCAAAGACAGCAGCTCGATGCCATTATTGCAGCACAGGTGCGCCACCGCCTTCCCTGCGACGCCGATGTTCTTAAGCAGGGCCAGTTCCTCGTCCCTCAAAGCGACGAAGCCGGGCTGCGAAAAGGCCGCATCCCATTTCTCTTTCGCTGCCTGCTGGTGCCTGGGCATCACCTCGTTCCAGGCGTCTCTGTTAGCTTCAGTGTACTCTTTGAGCGCGAGTGGTGATTTCATCGTCCCATCTCGAAACCGTGGCACGCAGCTCCTAAGAGCGCTGCCTCTGAGTTCAGGATAACGCGGACCGGCATCTGCCTGAGCAGGTTGGCGAAGCGGCCTTTGCGGAGGAAGGCTTCCATGAAGCAAGGCTCTTCCAATGCGGGCAGGATGCGCGGGGGGATGCCGCCGCCCAGGTAGACCCCGCCGGTAGCCAACACTTTGAGGGCCAGGTTACCGGCCTCAGTGCCCAGGATGGAGACGAAAGTACGCAGCGTGGCGGCGCACAGGTTACAGGGGCGGGTTGTGTCGAGCGCGGCGGTAGCGATAACGGGCGTGGGGTCGACGGTGGCGGCCAGTTCCTGGGCCAGCCAGGCGGGTTCTTCGGCGATGCCGCTGTCGCGCAAGTAGTGGTAGATGTTGGGCATACCGATGCCGGAGCAGATGCGTTCGTAGCTGACGTGCTCGAAGCGCGTCTGCAGGTAGCGCAGCAGGCCGATTTCCAGCTCGTTGGTGGGGGCGAAATCGACGTGACCGCCCTCGGAGGGGTGCGCCAGGTAGCGCGCGCCGTCCCAGGTAAGGAACGCCTCGCCCAGGCCGGTGCCCGGCGCGACGACGGCGATAGCACCGCCGGGGGTGGGATCAGCGGGATTCAGCGTGTGCAGGTCGGCGGGTTCGAGCTGCGGCACGGCATAGGCAACAGCCACCAGGTCGTTGATCAGATGCACACTGGAAAGCCCCAGATCGGTTCGCAAGAGCGCTGTGTCGATGATCCAGGGCAGGTTAGTGATCGTAGCGCGGCCCGCCACGACCGGCCCCGCGACGCCGAAGCTAGCCCGGTCGACCTGTGCGCCGGTTTCCAAGAGGAAGTCGCGCACGACGGCCTCCAGGCTGGGGTAGCGAGCGCTGGGGTAGGTCGCTTTTACCAGAGGCGCGTGTGTGCCGCACGTGGCGTCGAAAAGGGCCAGTTTCGTCTTCGTGCCGCCGATGTCGCCAGCTAGAAGCATCGTTTTACCCTACAGGCCCAGCTTGTGACGCAGCTCGTGCGTGGACGGCTCGGTCAGAGTCGATCCGTCGGGAAAAAGGATCGTTGGGACGCTGCGGTGGCCGCGGTTCGTCTGCTCCACGAACACAGCCGCTGCTGCATCTTTGTCGATATCGACAAAATCGTAGGCGACCCCATTCTGGTCGAGGAACCGGCGGGCGCGCCGGACGTCGGGGCACCACGCAGTGCCGTAAACGGTAATGGTTGTATCGCTCATAGGTTCGTTTCCTTTCCCATCCTTCGATCAGACGCATTATAGCACAGCTAAACAGGGGACAAAAGCTCGAAACAGCTACCTTCCGGTCTGATTCTGTGCTATAATCGTAACTGTTCAGCTTGCGCTTTGCCGTTGCCTAAATCGACGTGATCGTCTACCGCCCTCCACGTTGGCCCATCTGTTGGATAGGTATGGATCAATCGCCGCCGCTATCGTCCGTTGATCTGCGCCGCGTTCTGGCGAACCTCTTCGACCAGGAGGAACTGCGCACGCTGTGTTTCGATCTGGAGGTCGATTACGACAGCCTGCGCGGTGAGGGGCACGCCGCGAAAGCACGTGAGTTGGTCGCGCTGGCCGAACGGTTCGGCCGCCTGGCCGAGTTGGAGGCGGCCCTGCGCCGCGAGCGGCCCAATCTGGACACCACCTACTCCCCCGAGCGGGTTCAGGAACTCCAGGCCTCGATCATCGCCGGTTCGCGCCCACGCGTGCGAGACGACTTCATCGAATTCACACAGCAGATCGAAGCCTACCTGAACGCGTTCAACTTGCTGCACCGCCAGCTCGAAGAATGGAAAGAGGTTCACAACCTGCTGCAGGATCTGCAAAACAGCTTTGCCCCCTGCCGCAGCTACGTCTTTACCCTCGGACGGGCGGGCGGCCCCCAGGCCGACCCGCACCAGCGGGAGCGGGCGCTCTACGAGGTCGAAGTCGAGTGGCGGCCATGCAAGCGCACTCTACAGAAGCTGCAACAGCAGGCTGCGTCGCTTCAGTTCACCGATGTTCCCTACGACCCAAGTTCTGGGAACGGCCCGGATTGGTTCGTGATGCCCCAACAGGCCGCGACGGAGATCGATCGCGCGCTGTTCGCCGAAGACATCCTGGCGTTGACAGAACAGCTTTCCATCTTCGGCGACCAGGTCGATCAGTATCTCTACCTGGTAGATAAAGCCCTGCGCGACGTCGTCAGCGACATCAACCGCCTGCCTCGGCCCGGTTCTTATACAGTGAGGTCGTGATGCAAAAATACGAAGACATTATCAGCGCTCATCAAACGCTGCAACAGCAGCTCGCCGACCAGCCGGATCGCGTAAGTACACAGCGCGTCGTCAGGCTCGTCAACCAGGCGCGGGACGCCGGAAAGGTCGTCGGCGACCCGGAGCAGCGTGAAAAGCTGCGCGCCATCCTGCGCCATTGGCGCGCCTTCATCTACGAACGCACCGGCGAGTTCCCGCCCACCCAACTGGCGCCGTTCCAGGAAAGCGGTCCCGAGCGCCGGTTGACCCAAGGCGCTGCATCGGTGCTAGGCGAGGCACGCAACGTTCCGCGCTGGGTAGCAGCCGGCGCACGCCAGATTCCCTTGTGGGTCCTCTGGATTGTCCTGGGCATCGTCGCCGTGGTCGTCATCACGCTGGGAGCCCGGGCCATCATCGACGGCACCCAGGCAACGGCAGAACCGATTCCTACGGACACGCCCACTCCGACGTCCACACCGACGCCCACGCCAGAGATGGCGACCCTGACCCTCTATAACGATTCCAACCGGACCATCTGCTACGTCTACGTTACCGCAGCCGACAGCACAGACTGGGGTAGCGACCTCTTGGGCAACATCGCCGTCGTCGCACCCGGCAGCAGCTACAACGTCGCCCTCCCGGCCGGCGACTACAACGTCAAAACAGAAGACTGCGAGCGAGAGGTCATTACGATATTGGAGAACGTGGCGATCTACGGAGAGGTGGGGCAGCCTATCGGCGGCGACGCGCTGGAAGAGACGACGCTCCTGACGCTGCACAACAACGCGAACCAGGCCATCTGTGCCGTCTACATCTACTCCGCTACCCAGACGAGCGTGGGCGAAAACTGGCTACAAGCGGGCGAGGTCGTCGCCTCCGGCGGCAGTCGCGTCTTCTCCGTGCCCTTTGGCGCCTACAACCTGCTGGCGGAAGGATGCGACAACACCGTCATCAACGCCCAACAAGCAGTCGAAGTGCGCGCGCCGGTCAAATGGACCATCGACCCGCTCCCACCCACCCCCACGCCCACCCCATCCCCCACCCCCACTCCCACGCTAACGCCCACGCCCACCCCCGGCCCCACCCCCACGCCCGACCTCGGCATCATCCGCCCGGAGAACGCCGGGCAGATCGTGCCGCAAGCGCGCCTGGTCGGCCACGAGGGGGCCGTGCTCCAGATCGCCTTCAGCCCCGACGGCAGCCTGCTGGCGTCGAGCGGCGCCGACGGCACGCTGCGCCTCTGGTCGATGCCCGGCGGACGCCCCCTGACGGCCCTGGAAGCACACCGCGGCTGGGCCCAGACGGTCGCCTTCCATCCCGGCGGGCGCTGGATCGCCTCCGGCGGCAACGACCGCGCGGTGCGGCTGTGGGACATCGACACCGGTCAGGCCTTCGCCGAATTCCTCAGCCAGGAAGGGTTCATCTTCGACGTGGCTTTTAGCCCCTTCGGCCGCATGCTCGCCACCAGTGGTGGAGATGGCACGATCCGCCTGTGGGACGTCGAGAGCGGCAGCGAACTGACGGCGTTCAGGTACAGCGACAGCGCCGTCCACGCCGTCGCCTTCAGCCCAGACGGACAGCTCCTCGCCAGCACCGGGGCCGACGGCACCTTGCGCGTCTGGCACGGACTGCCCGCCAGCACCGACCTGTGCTGGTTCAACACACCGCCCGCTCTGAGCCTGGCCTTCGCACCCCACGGCAACACACTCGCCGTGGGCGACGCGGAGGGCGGGATCACATTCCTGTCACTCCCTGTGCCGGTCGAAGGCCAACGGGACGTGAATGTGCCGGAGTGTACCAGCGAGCAATTCGCCCGGGAACACGGAGACGCGGTGACCAGCCTGGCCTACAGCCCCGGCGGCGACGTGCTGGCTTCCGCCAGCCTTGACACAACGGTACACCTGTGGCACGTCGCGCCGGAGAGCGTATCCGGCGTCGCCACCCTGGAAGGGCACACGGCGAGCGTGGAGACGCTGGCGTTCAGCCCCAACGGCCGCATCCTGGCCTCAGCCGACGCGGACGGGGTCATCATCCTGTGGAGTATGGAGGGGTATTAGTCACACCTTCAGGCGCTTCCACGCACCACGGCGAAAGCGTAGCATCTGCAACACGGCCCGGCAGACCATATCGAGGATCATCGCCGCCCACACGCCGGTCAGACCCAGGCCAAAGGTCAGACCCAGGCGGTAGGAGAGCGGCAGCCGGATCAGCCAGATCGACACGGCTTGGGCAAAGAGGACGAAGCGCGTGTCGCCCGCGCCGCGCAACGCGCCCGACAGGACGAAGTACACCGCCAAGGGCAATTGGATGATGGCGCAGCCCCGCATCGCGTAATACCCTTGCACGACGACGGCCGGATCGTCGGTGAACAGCCGCAGCAACGGTTCCGCCAGCAAGAAAGCCACCCCGCCGATGCCACACATCACCCCCACGGCCATCCACGCTGCGACGTGGACGCTGGTCTCTGCCCGTTGTGGCGAGCCGCGCCCCAACTCCTGCCCCACCAGTGTCGTCGCGGCGACGGAGAAGGCAAACCCGGGCATAAACGCGATGGTCAGCAGTTGCATCCCCAGTTGGTGACCGGCATAGGCAGCAGTGCCCAGTTGGTTGACGACCGTCACCATCGCCAATTGAGCCAGCCGTATCGCCATCTGCTCGATTCCACCGGGCAGGCCAATATGCAGGAGCCGCAACGTGTGCCGGCGGTCGAAGCGCAGCGCGGCGCGCGTCACCTGCAAACCAGATGGCGAGCGGCCACGCAGCAACGTGACCACGACGATCACCCCGCCCACCGCCACGCTGACCGCCGCCCCAACTCCCGCGCCCAACACGCCCAATGCCGGGAGCGGCCCCGCACCGTAGACCAGACTGGCGGAGACCACGGCGTTGACCACGTTGACCACCCCCATCACGACCATCGGGGTGCGCGTGTCGCCGGCCCCGCGCAAGGCCGCGTTGCCGACGTAAAGCAGCGCCATCAACGGCATCGTGGTGCCCAGGGCCAGGAGATAGGACTGGCCCAGCGCGACGACATCGTCGGCGCCGCCCAGGAGCAACAGCACCGACGGACCCCAGACGAGATAGGGCACTGCGGAGACAATTCCCACGGTCAAGGCCAGGATCAACGACTGCCCCGCGACCCACTCCGCTTCCTTGGGCTCATCCGCCCCGATGTGGCGTGCCACCAACGCAGTACTACCCACCCCTATCGCAGCGAACATGGCCATCAGCAGGCCGTTCACCTGCGTACACAGCCCCACCGCTGCCAGCGCCGACGCGCCCAGATGGCTGACGATGTACGTGTTGACCAGCCCGACCACCGTCCCCAACACCTGTTCGACCACCACAGGCCACGCCAGGGTGAGAACACGCAAGACAATAGCGCGGCGTGAGAGCGCCGCGCTTGTTTCGGCCTTTGAAGTTGTATTCACAACAGCAAGTATACCTCGAAGTGCGCAAATCTGGAAATGCACCGCGATTGGGATGTCGGTTGTAGGGGCGACGCATACGTCGCCCCCTCCCTCTGTCGTTGCGGCGGGTCTCCTGACCCGTCGTTCCGCCCGGTCAGGAGACCGGGCGGAACAAGAAGGGCCGCCTGAGGTGTTGACCGAAACCCAGTCCACGACCCGCGCTCCCGCCGGGTCCGTGACCCGGCGGGAGCGCATTGTCTGGTGGTGGTAGGCGCGCGATTGAATCGCGCGCCTACCACCACAGGAACTCTATTTTCGGAGCAGTGCCATGTAGATCTTCTCCGCCGACAGCGGCAGCGCGCTGAAGCGGATGCCCAGCGCGTCGTTCAGCGCGTTGGCGATGGCGGGCGCGGTCTGCACCATCACGTGCTCGCCCACCCCGCGCGCACCCCACGGCCCGTCCTCCAGCGGCGTCTCCACAATGTCGCCGTGAATCTCCCGAGGCACGTCCACACTGGTGGCGATGCGGTAATCGACGAAGCTGGGGTTCACCGGCCGGCCCTGCGCGTCGAAGACCATCGCCTCAAACGCCGAGCTCATCCCGTGCACCGCCCCGCCCTCGATCTGGGTCATGATCAGGTCCGGGTTGATCGCCTTCCCCACGTCGTAGGCACTGGCGATCTTGAGGATCTCCACCTGCCCGGTCTCCGTATCGACCTCCAGGTCGACCGCCTGCGCGCCGACGGTGTAGTGGACCACAGCGCGGGTACCCTGGCCGGTCTCCGCGTCCAGGTTGGTGACGTAGGTGGGCATGAACTTGCCCCGCCCGACGATTGGGCCGCCCTTCCAGCCCTCGAAGTTCTCGTTGGGCAGGCCGTAGACCACCATCTTCTCCAGCGGCTGCTCGCGCTCCGATTTGTAGGAGATGACCTGGCCGTCCTTGATGTCCAAATCGGCGGGGTTTTCGCCCCAGGCATCGGCCACGATCTCCAGAATCTGCGTGCGCGCGTTCTCCGCCGCCGCCTTGACCGCATTCCCCATCGACCA
>JAFGOJ010000286.1 GCA_016926575.1 Anaerolineae bacterium
CGCAGCCCATTTTTCGACCAGGAGGCACACATGAACATCCGCGCAGGCGTAGTCATCGTCAGCGATAAAGGGTACGCCGGAGAACGCGCCGACGCCAGCGGCCCGCTGCTGGCCGAATTGTTACAGCGCATAGGCGCCGAGGTCATCGGCCCCACGATCGTGCCCGACGAACCGGAGCAGATCGAAGCGGTCCTGATCCACCTCGCCGACGTCGAGCACGTCGACGTGGTGCTGACCAGCGGCGGCACCGGCCCCACCCCGCGCGACCAAACCCCCGAGGCGACGCTGGCCGTGATCGAACGGCAGATGCCCGGCCTGGCCGAGGTGCTGCGCTTCGAAGGGTACCGCAAAACGCCGCTGGCCGTCATCTCGCGCGGCGTGGCGGGCATCCGCGGCCGCACGATCATCGTCAACCTGCCCGGCAGCCCCAAGGCTGTGCGCGAAGGGATGGAAACGCTGGCCCCCATCCTGCCGCACGCCGTGCGCATGGTGCGCGGCGTCGATACGACCCACGAGGAGGAAACATCCCACCATGCCCACGCATAACCCACGCCCCACGTTGAGCGTCGAAGAAGCACAGGAGCGCATCCTGGCCGCGGTGCGCGTGCTGGAACCCGAGCGCGTGCCCCTCCTGGACGCGCTCGACCGGGTGCTGGCCGAACCGATCACAGCAGATCGGGACATCCCGCCGCTGGCCAACTCGGCCATGGACGGCTACGCAGTTCAAGGCGCTGACGTCGCCACGGCCCCGGCGCGGCTGCGCGTCGTCGGTGAAATTGCCGCCGGGTACGTCAGCGACGTGACCGTCACCCCCGGCGCCGCGCTGCGCATCATGACCGGCGCGCCCATCCCTGCCGGCGCAGATACGGTGGTGCGGTTCGAAGATACCGAACTCGACGGCGGCTGGGTCACCGTGCAGGTTCCCGTCCGCGCCGGAAGCGACGTCCGCCCAGCCGGGGAGGACGTCAAGGCCGGGCAGCAAACGCTCGCGCCGGGGCACGTGCTGCGCCCGCAGGAGATCGGCATGCTGGCCGCGCTGGGCTATACCGAGGTGAGCGTCATCCGCCGCCCGCGCGTGGCGATTCTGGGCACCGGCGACGAGGTCGTGCCGCCGGAGCAAGAACCGGGGCCGGGGCAGATTCGGGACGCCAACTCCTACACCGTCGCCGCGCAGGTGCTGCGTCACGGCGGCGTGCCGCTGATGCTGGGCATCGCCCGCGACCGGGAAGAGCTGGTGCGCGAAGGCATCCGTCAGGCGGTGGCACAGCGGGCGGACCTGATCATCACCTCCGGCGGGGTCTCCGTGGGCGATTTCGACCTGGTCAAGCAGGTGCTGGCCGCCGAAGGCGAAATGCGCTTCTGGTCGATCAATATGAAGCCGGGGCGGCCGCTGGCCTTCGGCGTGGTCAAAAGCCCCGCACTCGAGCACGCCATCCCCTTGATCGGGCTGCCGGGCAACCCGGTCTCGGCCATGATCAGCACGGAGCAGTTCGCCCGGCCGGCACTGCTCAAGATGCAGGGGTTCGAGACGTGGCCCTGGCCCAGCGTGCGCGCGCGCCTGTCCGAGCCGGTGCGCCGGAAGGACACACGCCGCCACTACCTGCGCGTCAAAGTGCGCGAGACGGCAAAGGGCCTGGTCGCCGACGTCACCGGAGACCAAGGATCGGGTATCCTCAACTCGCTGGTGCTGGCCGACGGGCTGGCGATCATCTCGGAAGATGTGAGCCAACTGCCCGCCGGGGCCGAGGTAAAAGTATTACTGTTGACTTGAACGGAGAAAATGGCGAGTAACGATCCAACCCGGATGATCAACGGCCTCCTGGAGCCGTGGCACGCGGCGGTCGAGAACCCGGCTCAGGCCCAAGAGGCGGTCTTACAACGCTTCCTGCGCATCTACGCCGAGACCGAGTACGGCGCGCAGCACGGAGCAGGGAGCGTAACCTCGATTGCAGACTACCGGCGCGCCTTCCCGGTGGTCACCTACGAAGAGATGAAACCGCTGATCGAGCGTGTGATGGCGGGCGAGGTGCATCTACTGCTCAACGAGGAGCCGGTGGGCTGGGCCATCACCCGCGGCACGACGAAGGGGGAATCCAAGTTCATTCCTATGACGCCCACCGATATGATGATGCGCATCAGCGCCGGGCGGGCGGTGATGAACTACGTCCTCGACAGCGGCCGGTTCGACGTGTTCCAGGGCGTCAACTTGAATCTGAATTTCCCCTCGGTGGTGGGCACGCTGAACGTGGGCGGCCGGGAGATCGACTACGGCTACAGTTCCGGCATCTACGCCCGGCACGTCTCTGCCTTGACGCCGGTCCGCTCGGTCCCGACGCAGGCGGCCATCGACGCGTTGGGGGGCGGGAAGACGACGCGGGATTGGGAGGCGCGTTTCGAGCTGGCCTATGCGGCGTGCAAGAGCGAGGCCGTCACGCTGGTGGGCGGCGTTGCACCGACGGCCATCCAGTTCGGGCAGCACCTGCACCAACGCCACCGGGTCTACCCCAAGGAGCTGTGGCAGACACAGGTCATGACGCTGGGCAGCGTTCCAGGGATCAACACGCGCCTCGAACCGGCGCTGAAGGCGCTCTACGGGCCGGTGGCCATCCGCGAGATTTACGGCACCACCGAGGGCATCTTCGGCCAGCAGCGGGACGAAAACCGCGCGTGGGTGCCTAACTACGACCTGTTCCTCTTCGAGGTGGAAACGCCACGCGGGATCAAGATGCTGCACGAGATGCGGCCCAACGAGATGGGCAGCCTGGTCGTCTCGACGCCGATCCTGCCGCGCTACAAGATCGGCGACCGAATTCTGGCGCTGCGCGCGCCCTATTTTCGCTGCATCGGGCGCGACCGGTGGTGGACACCGCTGCGGTACGTGTGGGACGAGCTGCACACGTTCAACCTGGGGCAGTTGTAACCGTAGGGTCGGTCTTAGACCGACCCTACTACCGTTAACGCGCGCGTAGAAGCGGGCGCACGAGCATCCCCAGACCGACGATGATCAACACCACGGCCCAGAAGGACCCTTCGGGCAGCACGTCTTGCAAACCGACGGCGATCAGGACCAGCGCCAGAACGAACGAACCGAAAACCGGGCGGCGGTGAGCAGGAGAAAGCATGCGGAACGCGATCTGCGCGAACACGATGAACCCTGCGCCGATGAAGACCAGGTCCCACCCGCCCAGCGGCCCCAGACCGGTGAAAATGTTCAGGCTCTGCAACAGCAGAATGAAACCGGCCCATATGAAAATGGCGGCCCACCCGACCGAGTAGACCGGGTCGCGTTCCCATTTTTCGTCCCAGCTTCTTTCGTCCTTCTCGTCGAAGTCTTTTTCGCCCTTCTCGTCCTGCGGATGCTGTTCACTTGCAGACGGCTGTTCTTCTTCAACTACGTATTCTTCTACCATCATTTCCTCCTTATGAGTATGTCAGATAACTGCTCAGCTTGCGCTTCGCAAGCAGGTATGGGAACCTGCCCTACCCCGTAAATCTGCGTAGAGCCGATCTTTCCAACACTCAGACGAACGGCAAAAATCAACCACGAATTTAAAAGACAGCCTAGCGGGTCGCCTGCCAGATCGACACGCCCGGCTCCATCTCCGGCAGCGGCAGGCACCCGCCCACCACCGTGGCGCGCTGCCCGGTGATCACGTCGACGAAGGTGAGCCCGTCGGGAATGGCCCCGTGGGCCACCGGCAGCGGCCCGGCCGGCCGCACGCCCGGCCCGCGATGCCCCACGACCACGATCCACTCCGCGTCGGCGTCTCGCACGTAGGCCAGCGCATTCTCCTCGACCAGCAACACCTGAAACCCGCCGTCGATCAATGCCGGGGACGTGCGCCGCAGCCGGATGAGGGCCGCGTAGAAATCGCGCAGCTCTTCGTCCCATGCCGAGCGCTCCCACGGCATACAGGCGCGCGTGGCACTCCCCTCCCCCTCCAGACCGATCTCGTCGCCGTAGAGGATGCTGGGCACGCCCACCGCCGTCATCAACAGGCCGACGGCCAGACGCAAGCGGCCCGGGTCCGCCCCGACGACGGTGCGGATGCGGGCCGTGTCGTGGCTGCCCAGCAAGTTGAACTGCTGCCGGGCGATGGCCCACGGAATCGCGGCGCGAAAGGCGCGCCACGTATCCACCATCGCCTGGGTCGACCAGGGCACCTCAGACGTGACCGGCTCGGCCCACCCGAACTGGTCCACGCTGAACCGCCCCAGCCAGTTCCAGACGGGAATGGAGAACCCGGCATAGTTCATCGTCGCATCCCATTGGTCGCCCTGGAGCTGCGGCGTGCCGTCGAAAAAGTGCTCGCCCACGAGGTAGGCGGCGGGATTCTCCGCCTTCACCGCGCGACGCACGCCCCGCGCAACCTCCACCCCCATCTGATCCTGCCCCTGACGGCCCAGCATGTTCGCCACGTCGATGCGCCAACCGTCGATGGCGTAGGGCTGGCGCAGCCAGCGGCGAAAGACGCTGTGCGGGCCGTCGTACATCACCTGCCGCAGGGCCGCGCTGTTGTAGTTGAACTTGGGCAGCCCCTTGTGCCCCAGCCAGCAGGCGTAGTCGTGGGGGTGGTCGAAGAAGGTAAAGTACTCGGCGGTGGGCGCTTCGAGCGTGCGCTGCGCCTCCCTGAACCAGGGATGTCCAACGCCGCAGTGATTGGGGACGATGTCGAGGATCAAGCGCATCCCCCGCTCGGCCATCGCGCTGCGCAGCGAGACCAGCGCCGCGTTCCCGCCCAGGTGCGGGTCGACGTGGTCGTAGTCGATCACGTCGTAGCGGTGGTTGCTGTAGGCAGTGAAGATCGGGTTGAGGTAAAGCGCGTTGACCCCCAAATCGAGCAGGTCGTCCAGGTGCTGCTCGATGCCCGCCAGGTCGCCGCCGTAGAACTCGCCCGTGCCGCCCTGCGCGTAGGGTGTGGGCGGTTCGCCCCAACGCCGCGCGCGCACCGGCTGGCCGTGGTATACGTACTCACCGTCGCAGACGTTGCTGCTCAGGTCGCCGTCGGCAAAGCGGTCGGGGAAGATCTGGTAGAAGACGCTCTCCTGCACCCACGCGGGCGCGTCGAAGTCGGCCAGAAGCCGGAAGTCCTGCGCGTCGGTGGGGTTGTGCCGCTGCGGCCCGCCGCCATTGACCCACCACACCCCGTCGGCTGCGAACAAGAGGAAGCGGTATCCCACCACCGGCTCATCGACGCGCAAGCGGGCCTGCCACCAGCGGCACGCCACGCCGTCCTGCGGCGTCATCTCGGTGAAGTGCTGTTCGCCGTCCGGGCAGGTACGCAAAAAGACCCGCTCGATGGGCGCGTCGGCAGCGGCGCGCAGGCGCAGCGTCACCTCGTCGCCCAGGCGCAGCGGTCTGCCCGCCCCGCGCACATAGCGCCCCGAGCCGTCGTGGTGGATGGATTCGAGGTAGCTAAAGGGTGTCATCCACGTCCGCCACGGGCGGCCGGATGCCCGTCACCAGGCTGCTCCACTCCGCCGCCTTCCAGATGCCGCGATTGTTCCGCTTCAACGTCACCGGGCGGGGACTGTCTGCGCCGGAGCAGGCCACGAAGACCTTGAGTGTCCCCGACTCGGGCTCGCCGCTGTACGGGTTGGTCGAACACGCCACGACGTACGGCGGGGCAGGCAGGCGATAAGCATTCTCCGGCGCGGTTCCCTGGACGTAGGAACGCGGGAGGTGCGGCATGGCCCTGAGCTGGCCCTTCACCAGCCGCATCTGTGCGATCCCCAACTGCCATCCGTCGTAGCCGTTGGGGCCTTCCTGGAGCGTTTCCCGGTCCACGGCGATGGCGAGGCACTGCTGACCGAGGCGCTCGCCCTCGGCGAAGGTCAGCAACGCCGCCACCATTGCCGCCGCCCCACCCTCGGGCGTGTGGGCAATCGCGTCGCGCAGGGCGAGGAATTCCTCCACCGACTGGGGTACAGCGTCAATGTGAACAAGAGGCAAATTTGTCATGGCGATCTCCTTGTTAGTCATTACTGCTGTATTCTACTCTATCCTTCGTCGTCCGCAACTGCCTTTCTCCCGACCCTCTTCCGCCCAGCGAGAGAGGGGTTAGGTCAGAGAGTGCTATTTTCGGACAGCCTTGACATGCGCTTTCACAGTGTTATAATCCCTTCAATAACCTATGGACGAAAAGACAGTTCGCCTCGACCCATCCAGTGCGGCCCACACCCCTACGCAGAAGCTCGCACCGCAGGCCAACCCAGACGACGTCGAAACCGGGCCAATGCCCTGGGAAGCCGGCTCACCCACGGACTATACGCCGCGCACGCCCACGGGAACGACGCCGACGACCGGATTCCCGCGCCCCATTCCACCGCCCGAGCGCGCCGGCTACGTCGCACCCAAGCAACCTGCCACACCACCGCCAGTTCCGCCTGAGCATCGCCAGAACGGTTCTTGTCTGTTGAAATCCTTTTTCTTCGCCGCTCTCGTGGTCGTCCTGCTCTTCTTCCTGGTCTTCGCCGGCATCATCACCGGCTACACACTCATCGCTGCCCAACTCCCGGCCCCGGAAGAACTCACCAGCCGTCAAACTACGTTCGTCAGCTCGAAGATTTACGACCGCGACGGCAACTTGTTGTACGAACTGATCGACCCGCAGGGCGGACGGCGTACCTACGTGCCGATCGAACGCATCTCTCCCTACCTGATCCAGGCCACCATCGCCACCGAGGACGAAAACTTCTACCGCCACCCCGGCTTCGACCCCATCGCGATGGTGCGCATGATCTACTACGCGCTGAGCGAAGGCGAAATCGTCTCCGGCGGATCGACCATTCCCCAGCAGGTGGCCCGCAACCTGCTCCTCTCGCCCGAAGAACGGGTGCAGGTCACGGCGGCGCGCAAAATCAAAGAGATCATCCTGGCCTACGAGATCACCCGCCGCTACCCGCGCAATACGATCCTGGAAATCTACCTCAACGAGAACAACTACGGCCACCTGGCCTACGGCATCCAGGCCGCGGCAGAGACGTATTTCGGCGTCGACGCGGCAGACTTGACCCTGGCCCAGGCGTCTTTCCTCGCCGGCCTGCCCCAGTCTCCCGCCACCTACGACGTCTTCTCCGGCGGCAGGGACCAGGCGCTGCGCCGCCAGTTGGACGTGTTGCGCCTGATGACCGAGCAAGGATTCATCAGCCAGGCCGAGGCCGCCGCCGCCGCTGCCGAGATCGCCGCCTACGAATTCACGCCCCCCTTCCCCTCCGAAGTGATGCCCGCCCCCCACTTCGTGGCCTACGTGCGCCAGGTGGTCGAGGCAACCTACGGCGCCGACATGCTCTACCGTGGAGAGGGTCTGCGCATCTACACCACCCTCGATCCCGACTTGCAAGCCCTGGCCGAAGAAGCCGTCGCCACCCACGTGGCGGCCCTGGCCGACTACCACGCCACCAACGGCGCGCTCGTGGCCATCGAACCCAGCACCGGTCACATCGTCGCGATGGTCGGCAGCGCCGACTTCTACAACGAAGAGATCGACGGCCAGGTCAACGTCGCGCTGCGCGAACGACAGCCCGGCTCCTCGATCAAACCACTCACCTACATCGCCGCCTTCGAGCAGGGCTGGACCCCCGCCACCGTGATCTGGGATATGGAAACCCAGTTCCCCGACGGCGCCAACCCGCCCTACGTCCCGCACAACTACGACGACACCTTCCACGGCCCGGTCTCCATCCGCGCGGCGCTGGCCAACTCCTACAACATCCCCGCCGTCAAGACGCTCCAGTTCATCGGCGTGCCCACGCTGATCGAAATGGCCGAACGCCTGGGCATCACCACCCTCACCCGCGACACCTACGGCCTGAGCCTGACGCTGGGCGGCGGCGAGGTCAAACTCCTGGAGATGGTGGGCGCTTACGCCGTCTTCGCCAACCAGGGCATACGCGTGCCCCCCACCCCCATCCTACGCATCGAAGACGCCGACGGCGACGTGCTAGTCGACAATAGCGCGCCCTCGGGCGAGCAGGTCATCCGCCCCGAACACGCCTACCTGATCACCCACATCCTCTCCGACCACGAAGCGCGCTGCCCTGCCTTCGGCTGCCCCAACCCCCTCGAACTCTCGCGCCCCGCAGCCGCCAAGACCGGCACCACCAACGACTACCGCGACGCATGGGCCATCGGCTACACACCCGACCTGGTCACCGGCGTGTGGGTGGGCAACGCCGACAACAGCACGATGCTCAACATCCCCGGCTCCCGCGGGGCCGCCCCCATCTGGCACGATTTCATGGAAGCCGCTACCGGCGGTACGCCCATCCACCCGTTCGAGCGCCCGGCCGGAATCGTGGAGATGGAGGTGTGTGCCGACTCCGGCACGCAGCCCAGCGAGCACTGCCCCCAACGCCGCACGGAGATCTTCGCTGCAGACCAGCCACCGCCGGGCCCCGAGGCCGACTGGCACCAATATGTGCAAATCGACGCGTTCTCCGGCCTGCTGGCGAACGAGCACTGCCCGAACCACATCACCGAGCAGGTGCTGCTGGTCATCACCGACCCGCAGGGACGCGAATGGGCCCAGACCCACGGATGGCCGCTGGCCCCCATCGACTACTGTAACGAAGGCACCACGGTTCCGCTGGTGCATATCTCACAGCCCGCGTCCGGCGCCACCGTCGACGGGCAAGTGACCGTCGTCGGCACGGTGGAACTGCCCAACTTCAACCACTACGACGTGGAGTTTGGCGTCGGCGGCAACCCGCAGGGCATGGGCTGGGTCAGCGGTCCACACCTGGCCCAGGTGCGAGACGGCGTCCTGGCCACGTGGGACACGTCTCACCTATCCCCCGGCCTCTACACCCTGCGCATCAAGGCATGGGACAACGAAGGCCACACCGCCGTGGCCGAAGTCCAGTGCTACGTCGCCACGTCGACGGCCACCCCCACCCTCACGCCGCTGCCTACCGATACGCCCACTCCAACGCTGCCGCCGACCGAAGCGCCGACCGATACGCCCACCCCAACGCTGCCGCCGACCGACACGCCCGCCCCGCCGCCGACGGACGTCCCCACCGCCGAGCCCACCGCCATTCCACCCACAGACACGCCCACAGAGACACCCACAGACACGCCCACGCCGGAACCGACGCCGACGCCATGACGGCCGCTCCCTTCCCTCCCCGGCGCGGTATGGTATAATCCACGGCTAGTATGAGAAACCGATTCACACCACAGCAGCGCCTGGTGCTGATCTTGATGGGGGCGGCAGTTCTGTTGGTCTTCGGCGTGCTGACGTACAGCGTCGCCACCACCCTGCCACGCCTTCCCACCGCGACCGCGCTCGGCTACGCCCCACAGACGCTCTCGCCGCTGGTCACGCCGACACCCGGCGCTAGCGAGGCCCCTCCCACCCCCACCCTCGTCCCACTCCCAACCGCCACGCCGACGGCCACGCCGATCCCGCTCTCGCAGATCGACAGCGCGCGCGTGGTCAACGAACTGAGCCGCATCGTCGCCGGCGTGCGCGATCTGCCGCCGGTCGAGCAGATTCCGGTCAGCTTCCCCACCCTGCTGGAAGTGACCATCGCCCTCCTGCAACGCTATCAAGCGGAGCAGCCGGAGCAGGTCTTACCCTTCTACGCCGACCTGGGGCTGATCCCGGCGCTAGAACCGCTGCCGCAGCCCGACTACGTGGCGCAGGCAGGGCACATCTCCAGCATCTACCTGCCCAGCGAGCGCGAAATCCTCCTGGTCACCGGCCGCGGGCCGACCAGCCAGCAGGACGAGTTGGCCATCGTCTACGCCCTGGCCCGCGCCACCCAGGACCAGCAGTTCGACCTGCAGACGCTCCCGCCCTGCCAGTCGACGACCGACGCCGTGCTGGCCTTGCGCGCGCTCGTCGAGGGCGATACGCTGCTCACCACGGCACTGTACGCCAATGCCATGCACGGCTCCGACCTGAGCGCGCTGGCCCTCATGGCCGCCGATATGAACGAACCCACCTACGCCGCGCTGGTCGATCACCCCGCGTTCCAGCGCATCCGACTCTTTCCGTACCAGGCCGGGGCCGATCTGGTCGTCACGTTGTACGAAGAGGGGGGCTGGGGCGCAGTCAACCGCGCCTACATCCGCCCCCCCTGCTCGACGGAACAGGTGCTGCACACTGAACGCTACCTCTCGCCGGACCCGGTCCAGAGTGTGGCGATGCCCGATCTCGGACCCACCCTGGGCATCAGTTGGACCCTGGTGCGCAGAGACACGTTGGGCGAGCTGCTCACCGGCCTGCACCTGGCATCCGCCCTCGACGATGCCGCCGCGGCGTGGGATGCCGCCGATGGGTGGGAGGGCGATACGTTCGTCCAGTGGGAAGACGAGAGGGGCCAGGCAGTATGGGCCTGGCGCATCGCGTGGGAAGGCCGGGACGACGCCCTGGCGTTCGAACGCGCCTACACATTGCTCGTGCCGCGCTTCCAGACGCCGCCGCCAATCACCGCAGAGACCCCCTACTCTCTGCCGGGCCAGCTCTGGAGCGGCCCGGCCGGAAGCGCCTACGTGGCCCGCGCCGGCCGCATCACAACGGTCGTCTGGGGGCCAGAGGCAGAGACGGTAATCGACGTGGTCAACGCGCTGCCGTAAGCAGAAATCCGCCGTTCCGCCCGGTCAGGAGACCGGGCGGAACAAGAGGGACCGCCTGAGGCATTAACCCAGGCCCATTTGCGGAAGGGGTCCG
>JAFGOJ010000287.1 GCA_016926575.1 Anaerolineae bacterium
CGGACCCCTTCCGCAAATGGGCCTGGGTTAACGCCTCAGGCGGCCCCTCTTGCTCCCGCCGGGTCACGGACCCGGCGGGAGCGCGGGGCGTGGACCTGCGCCGAGCGGGCGTCACGCTGAAAGCGTGACCTACATCTTCTCAATTACCCATCCACCGCAATCAAGGGCAAATATAACTGGTGCCGCCACGCCAGGTACGCCCCCGTCAGCGCCGCCTCCTGACAATCGCCGTTGACGACCGTCACGTCGTGCGGGCCGAATGGGAAGCCGGCCGGTATCACGACCTCGAGCGTGGTCGAGCTGACCAGGGTAACCGTGGGCAGCCACGTCTGCCCCACTTGTACGTGAACCGTCCCGGTAAAGGCCCGCCCCAGCACGTGCACCGTCGTCTCCGCGTCCATCAACCCAGACGCAGGCACGACGTCCGACACGACCAGCGTCGCGCCGGCCCCCTCGCCCGTCGAAAAGCGGAACGGAGCGGCCCACGCGCCCAACCCGCACGTCCCCTCGCCCGCCGCGCGCCAGAAGTAGCACGTCTCCGCTTGCAACGGCACGCTGAGCGTGTAGGATGCAGTGAGGACGCTGCCCACGTCCACCAGCGGCGCGGCGAAAGTAGGCCAGACATCTAACTGGAAGCGGTACGTCTCCACACACGGCAGCGTCGCCCATGAGAAGTTCGTACCGTCGCGGGCGACGCCGAACGCCCCGTCCGCCGGACCAAGCAGCGCGGGCGCGTCTGGGCAACACGGATGCACCGTCAACGTGAACGTCGCAACGTGGGTCTGCCCCCACGCACTCCCCTCGACCGCCACCGTGTAATCCCCGCCCACGGCCTCCGCGCTAACGGTCAGCGTGACCACCGCCGACCCCGGCGCAGCCACCGTCGTCGGAGACACCGCCGCCGTCACCCCGGCCGGCAGCTCGGAGAGCGCCAGCACCACCGGATACGAGTACGGCAGCGTGTGGCTCACCGCCACCGTGCCCGTCACGACCCCCGGCGCACAAACTTCCACCTCGCCCGAGTCGACGGAGATGGTAAAATTGCCCGCGGGTTCTTCGAACGAACAGTTGTAACACGCCAATGCGAAGTCCTGGTCCGTCCCATCCCCCTCGTTGGGAATCCCATCCCCGGCGACGTTGGCCGCCAGGACCGTCACGGTGAATGGGCCGGTCACGCCCGCCGGCAGGAAAACGCCCTCCGTGTTGTTCCGGTAGTCGGCTGTGCCGCCCGTTGCCGACCAGCCATCCGCGCCGAAGACGTTGCCCAGATACGTCCCTCCCCCGGCCTGCACCTGCACATCCAGGTCGTTGACCCACGCCGGGGTGGTTCCGCCCAGGCCGTGGCCCGGCGCGTCGGTCCACACCAACATCAGCCGCACCGGCCGGGACGGATCGGCGGTGAACAGGGATTGCTCCCACACGTCACCAGTCGCATCGAAGATCAGCGGGTTGTCGAAATATACCACCGACACCGTCGGCGAGACCACCGGGGCCAGGTTCAGCCGCCCCCAGCCCTGCTTGCGGTCGAAGGGGTGACCCAGGATACCCCCGTCCGCATCCCGGTAGCCCGCCAGATCGTGCGCCACCGGCAAAAACACCGCCTTGACCAGCGCCGGGCTGGGATCGACGCCGAAGCGATCCCGGTAATAGTCGATGAACAGCGCCACCCCACCGGAGACGTGCGGCGAAGCCATACTGGTGCCGCACATCAACGTGTAGCGGTTCGTGGGAATCGTCGAATCGACGGAGCAGCCGGGGGCGACCAGATGCGGAATAGTGCGCCCATCCAGCGCCGGGCCGTGGGCGGAGTTGGAGGAAATATCGTTGATGTTCGAATACTGGCCCCCGCTGCCTTGCAGATAGGTAGACCCCACCGATAAGATGTTCTTCGCCTCGTCCGGCGTGCCCAGGCTGCTGGGAGAATAGTCTTCGCCGGAACTGTCTCCGTACCCATTCATGATCGACAGCACGTAGTTGAGCGGCTGGTTGCCCGGCGCGTCGGGGTCGGCATCCCGCACGCCGACGTCGACCTGCCGCGTGTCGGCGTCGTACCCCTCCGGCGTTGCCGACGGCCCCCAACTGTTGCCGGAGACCTGCGCGCCGTTGCGGTACGATTCGGCCATCAATAACGACAACTCGTACAATACTTGACTACTACCAACTGTGTAGAAGTACTTCTGCTCCACCAGGCTCGCCCCCGGTGCAACGCCCAGCCCGCGTAGGAAACCGTAGCTATCCCGCACGCCGGAGGAGCCATCCCCCGCCATGATGCCGGCGGTGTGCGTGCCGTGGTCGCTCGACGCACTGCCGCCGCAGGTCGTGCCGGAGCAGGGGACTATGCGCCCGGCCAGGTCGGGGTGCGCCTGGTAGACGCCCGCGTCGACGTTGGCAATGGTCACCCCCGCGCCATCGACGCCCACCGCGGCCAGCCAGTCCAGGTAGCCGGGGAAGGCCACGTTGCTGCCGTCGACGTTATCGGCGCTGACCTGGGCGCTCATCTCGCCGCGCAGGCCGCCGCCGGTCGGTTCGAGCTGGATCGAATAGACACCCGGCACCTGGGCCGCCGCCTGGAGTTGCGCGCCGGAGAGGGTGAACGCGGCGACCTCGAACGTGGCATCGAGCTGCGCCCGGCCGGTGAGCGCGCCGCCCAGCGCCTCGACCGCCCGCACCGCCGCGTCGACGTCGGCGCCGCGGTAGAAGAGCACGTCCACCTGCACCGGGCCGTCCGGCAGCTCCCGCCACTGAGGCAGCACGCGATAGGCCGGAGCGAACGGTCCGCTCCACTGCACCGCGGCCGCACGGGCAGCATGTTCCAACGCGCCCGCCTCGCCCCACACGACGTAGGTGAAAGGATGGACGTACTGCACAACCTCCAGCCCGTTCCGCCGCAGGCCGTCGAGCCACGCGCCGCGCGTGGGGCCGACGAACTGGACCAGGTGCAGGTCCGGGCCGCCACTGCGCACGGCGTCCCACCCTGCCGGCAGTGCCGGGGCGCCCTGGCGCGGGTCGAAGCGCAATCCGCCCAGGGAGAGCGTGAAGGGCGCGTCGACAACGGCGTGGGGCAGGCCCGCAGCGCGCAGGCGGGCCAGGTCGGTAGCGCGCAGTTCAGCCCACACGAACGCGCCGTAGTCGATGGCTTGCAGCGGGCGGAGCGCCGCCGCGTCGACAGCCGCCGCGGGCAGGCGCACGAAGACGGTATCGTCCACGGCCACCGCAGACAGAGACACCGGCGGGCGAACCGCCAGGCTGGCCAGCGCCACCAGTACAGCCAACATCACGCGTCGAAACATACCCATAGCAACCTCCCCCCTTGTCGGGAAGACAGACTGACCCGCATTGTAACACATCTGGCGGCAAGGGCCAGGGTTCCCCCCGTTGCGGCGACTGTTCTTTTAGGCGTTTTTGTAGTATCATCCATGTTCGGAAATGTAGGTCACGCTTTCAGCGTGACGCCCGCTCGGCGCGGGTCCACGCCCCGCGCTCCCGCCAGGTCATGGACCCG
>JAFGOJ010000288.1 GCA_016926575.1 Anaerolineae bacterium
ACGACGGCGATGGCGAGTGCCCAGCGCCAGCGGCCTGCGGAGGGTTGGGCGATCCGCATCGGAATGGCGGGGGTCAGGATGGTGGCGAAGAAGAACAGAGTGGGCAGGATGATGCCCGATTCGAGGAATGTGTCGACCATGGACTGCGTGCCCAGCCCGATCAGTGCCGCGCCGACGCCTAACAGTCGCCACCAGGTCGCCGAACCGGGCGTGGCGGCGCGCCATTGTCGCCACCACGTCCAGGCCAGCGTCACGAGGAACGCGGCCCCCGCCAACAGGCCCGGCACGCCCATCTCGGCGAGGACGTTCAGGTAGAGGTTGTGGGCGGCGGCAAATTGGTCGCGGGCCAGCAGCGGTTGGCGATAGAGGCGCAAGCCGGTGCCGTATGCTGACGGTCCCACGCCCGTCAGGGGGCGGTCGGTGAATATCGCGAGCGCGCTGCGCCACATATCGATGCGTACCGAGTCTCGTGCGACGTCTTCGCCTGAGAGGGCGCGCAAGGTTCCCGTGACATCGATCCCACGTATTTGGACGATAAGTGTGTAACCTGCCGAGAGTATGAAAATGAAAACTGTAGCGAAGGAGAATAGGGCGAGAAGCTTGCCTCGCACGAGGGGCAGACGTGACCACCATTGCCGGAATTGAGGGCTGAAGATCGCGCCCAGGCCCAGAAACGGGAGGGAGGTGATCAAAGCCAGCCAGCCCCCGCGCGACATAGAGAGAAACTCGACTGTTAAGGCTGCCACCAGCCAGAGACCTATCCCTTTGCGGTGGTCTTGCTGTTGTGTAGCGACGAGCGTGGCGATGGCGGGCGGAATCAACAGCGCGATGAAGGCAGACAGTGCGGTGGCATTGGCCAGGGCGATGCTCAGCCGGTGCAGGGTGGGGGGGAAGGGGTGGGCGAGCCCGCCAATCGAGAGCCATCCCTGCGAGCTGCCGGGCACCAGCGGCCAGCCGAAGTACCAAGAGAGCAGTTCCATCCCACTGATCAGGCAGACGATGCCGCCGACCAGGAACAGCGCCTTCCACAACGCACCGCCCCAGCCGCGCCGCAGCGCGTCTACGAGCGCCCAGAGGACGATGGCCCAGGTCCATATCTGCCATACCGCGAGCAGGCTGTTCCGGGGGTTGATGGAGAAGGCGGCGGCCAGGGCGGCCGTGGCGCACCAGGCCAGCAGCGGCCCGTTCAGTGGGGTGCGCGGCCATTGCGCCCCTCGTTTCCAACGCACGATGGCCCACGCGACGAGCACGCCGGCTAACGTGACCCAGTCCAGCACGCGGATGGGCAGGCTTTTGAACCCGTACATCGTCCGCCACAGGAGGAGGGCGTAAGCCGTGGCGGGGATCAGCCAAATGACGCGTTTGGGTGAATGTTTCATAGGGCGGTATCTTTCTCTTGGGGATGGGAGGATGTCGTCTGGCTCAGGAGGTGGTGCAGTTCTGGGATGCGTGCGTTTCGCGCCAGCCGTTCCATCACCAGGCCGTAATTGCCGGGCCGGGCGACGAACTCGCCGTAGAAGCGTTCCAGAAAATCCTGTCCCAGGTGTGTGAGGAAGTAATCGGGAAAAACGCGGCGGTGGAGAGCCGCTACGCCGGGCAGGTGTTCTGTGGCGATGTCTTCGATCTGAACGTCGACGCGCGGTGGTTGGTTCATTTTTCGCGTGCCTTCTTTCCGGGCAGGCCGAAGCGGAACGTGCCGCCCCAAAACCCCGCCCCGTAGCTGAGATGGAGGGAGGGGAAGACCAGCAGGAGCAGGGGGAAGTGACGCCATCCGACGCGCGCGGCGATGCGGGCCGAGAAGAAGACGTCGGCCAAGGCGTACAGGGCCAGCCCGGCCAGGTAGGGGAGGCGCAACAGAGGGATGACGAGGGCGATGGGCAGCCCGCCCAACACGGCCAGGGCGAAGAGGGGAGGGGCCCAGTGGCGGGTTTGGGCGGAACCGGGCACTTTTTGGAACACGCGCACCTTGTAGAGACCGTAGCGGGCGTACTGGCGGCAGAGTGAGTGGAGGGTGGCGCGGGTGGTGTAGGTGGAGTGGATCGCCGGATCGAGCCAGATGTGCCCACCGGCAGCACGCAGGCGGTAGTTGAATTCGTCGTCTTCGTTGCAGGCCATCTCTTCATCGAAAAGACCGACGCGGTCGAAGACCGCACGGGGCCAGGCTCCCATGTAGACGGTGTCGACCTCCTGAGGCTGGGTGGCGTAGTGGAAGCGCGCGCCGCCCACGCCGAAAGGATGGCTGGTGGCGAGGGCGACGGCTTGCCCGAAGGCGGTTTCTCCTTCGGCGCGCATCGGCCCGCCGACGCAGTCGGCTCCGGTTTGTTGGAGGGCTGCGACGCAGCGGCGCACGTAGTCCGGCGCGACGACCGTGTGGCCGTCGACGCGGACGACGATCTCGCCCTGCGCCGCGGCCAACCCCGCGTTCATCGCCGCGGGCACGATGCGGGCGGGGTTGTGCAGCAGGCGGGCGTTGGGGCGGTCCGCAATCACGCGCCGGACGATGAGCGGGGTGTCGTCGGTGGACGCGCCATCGACGACGAGGATTTCGAGCTGCTCGGGTGGGTAGTCTTGAGCCAGCACCGCTCCCAACGAACGCTCAATGAAGCGGGCCTCGTTGCGGATGGGCATGATGAGCGTGACGCTGCCGGTGGGAGCGCGCTGCACGCTCATAGAGATAGCTCCTGGACGATCTTCTCTGCCGCGCGCCCGTCGCCATAGAAGTTGGGGTGCGTGGGTGGGGGGGCGGTGTAGCGCGCGGCTTCGACGATGGCCTGCGGGTCGGCGCCGACCAGCGTATTCCACCCGGCCGCCACGGTCTCTACCCACTCCGTCTCCTCGCGTAGGGTGATACAGGGGACGGAGAAGACGTAGGCTTCTTTCTGAATGCCGCCGGAGTCGGTGAGGATGAGGCGGGCGTTCTTTTCGAGCGCCAGCATGTCGAGGTAGCCCACCGGTTCCAGGCGCACGACGTTATCGGGGAGCGCCAGGCCGGCGCGGTCGAGGGCGGCCGCTGTGCGCGGGTGGACGGGGAAGATGATGGGCTCACGGAGGCGGGCGAACGCGTCGAGGATGGTCTGCAAGCGCGCGGCGTCGTCGGTGTTGCGCGGGCGATGGAGCGTGGCGAGGAGGTAGGATTTCGGCGCGAGGTGCAGGTCCGTGAGAAGGTGGGAGCAACGCTCACTCTGCGCGCCGTAGTAGAGGGCGCTATCTACCATCACGTCGCCGACCACGGACACACCGTCGATGACGCCCTCGTTGTGCAGATTGCGCTCCGCCTCCGGCGTGGGGCAGAAGAGGCGCACGCACAGGTGATCGGTCAGCACGCGGTTGATTTCCTCGGGCATCTCCCGGTTGAAGCTGCGCAGGCCGGCCTCGACATGGGCGATGGGGATGTGCAGCTTGGCGGCGGCCAGGGCGCCGGCCAGGGTGGAGTTGGTGTCGCCATAGACCAGCATCCAGTCGGGAGGCTGCTCCATCAACACGCGCTCGATGGCCGCCAGCATCTGGCCCGTCTGCCAGCCGTGCGGGCCGGAACCTATGCCGAGGTTGACATCGGGCTGGGGAATGTCGAGCTCTTCAAAGAAGCGGGCCGACATCCCGTAGTCGTAGTGCTGGCCGGTGTGGACCAGCCGCTCCGTGTGCGACTGGCGGAGGATGCGGCTGACGGAGGCGGCTTTGATGAATTGGGGGCGTGCGCCGACGACCGAGACGATGTTCAACTTACGTTTCCTTTCGATACGTGGGTGACGTTTTTTCGATACAACACTACCCTACCCATCCCCCGCCCCCCGCACGAACACCACCGCCACCTCGTCACGGTACACCTCCCGCCACCCCCCCACGCACCTCAACTGCGCCGAAAGCGCGTCGTCCGGATAGGTCAGCACCAGGTTCACGCTGTACCCCTCCAGCACGTCCTCGAAACCCGGCCGCGCCAACTGCACCGTCACGTACTCCCCCAGCACCTCATCCCCGTACAAATCCGTCCGCCCATCGACGAACACCCCATACTCCGGCCACAGCCGCCACGCCAGGTACCCGCCCCAGTTGTACGGATTGAACAATTCTCCCGCCGGCCGGTGCTCCAATATCCACCCCGCGGCATCCACCGGCAACGCCTCGCGCGCGGCGGCCTCGTTTGCCTCTGCCCGCAGCGGCGGCTGAATCACCGCCAGCGCCGCCACAGCCACCAGCCCCAGCAGCGCCAGATTCAGCGCCCCCATCCCCGCACTTGACCGCGGCGGCCGCCGCAGCCGCGCCGCCCATCCCACCCGCTCCATCACCGCCGTCACGTGCCGACTCAACACCGGCGTCGCCACCAGCGCGAACGGCGCGATGTTGCGCACCGCCAGCAACGCCGCGTAGGTGAACAGTGCCACCAGCGCCAAATCCGTCCCGTCCACCCGCCGCCCGGAAAGCCCCATCGCCCCTACCGTCGCCAGCAGCAGCCAGATGAAGGGCTGCGTGAAGAGCGGATGGAAATCCGGCGACTGCCACTCCTGAATGAAGTCCTGCAACGCGCCGATGCGCACGGTCTCCAGATAGTACGTCCACATCTGCGTGGTGTTGGGATTGATCAGCAGCGCCAGCGCACAGACCATCCCCACCAGCACCACCCATCCGATGCCGCGCCAACTCACCGTCGGATCGCTACCCGGCAGCGCCCGCGCCAGCAGCCGGTTGAGCACCTCCCCGCCCACGAACGCCACCATCACCATGAAGCCCAGCGTGTAGCCCGCGTGCAGGTTCACCCACACCACAAACAGCGGCGGCAGCACCCACAGCCGGTTGATGCCCCGCCACTTGAAGAGATAGAGCACGTACCCCACCACCGCCGTGAAGAAGAACGACGTCATGTGCGGGCGCGCGGTCCACGTCAGCGCCGTCGCCGTCATCCCCAGCACCAGCACGAACGCCCGCGAAAACGGGTCCCCCTCCATCTGCTTGTAGACGAACGCCGCCGTCCCCGCCACCATCGCGGCAATCCACAGCGCCAACCCCGCGTAGGAGAACCGGTCGAAGATCGTGAAGAGCAGTACCTCGCTCAGCCAGGCGTAGGCCGTCCACGGCGCACCGTAGCGTGTGTGCGAAAAGAGATCGCTCCGCAAAATCTCTCCGCGCTCCACGCTCACCCGCCCCGCCAGCAGGTGCCACCACGTGTCCGTGTCCACCGGCTCGCGCACCGCCATGGCGAAGATGGCGACGAACAGAATCGCCGTCACCAGCCGCTGCACGGTGAACCACGCCAGCACACGTTTCATACGAAAATGTCCAACACGTCCCGCAGCATCGTCGCCGCCGACGGCACCGGCGTGGGCTCGTCGATGGCTGCCATCAACGTCCCGTAAATGTCTGTGTGATAGATGACGCCCATCTGCTTCGCACCGAGGTTCGCCAGGAAGTGACCCTCGCGCAGCGGCGTAGGCACCACGCGCAGGACGGTGCCCACGCCGTCTGCGCGCCGCTCGGCCGTCGCCACCAGCTTGTACACCTGCCCCGCCGCGCGCGCCGCGCGCAGCGTGGCCCCGTCCAGCCCGCTGATGCCCGTGCGCGCCACGTCTTCCAGCCGCGCCGGGACGCCCATCACCGCGTTGACCAGGATCACCAGCTTCGCCGCGGCATCCCAGCCCTCCAGATCGAACGCGCCATCGCCCTCCAGCACCCCCTCGGCCCGTGCCCGCTCCCGCGCCGCATCCCAACTCAGCCCTGCCGCCAGCAGGTCCATCACGTACCCCGTGCATAGATTGGGCACCGCCTCGATACGCGAGACGGTCGCCCCGCGCAGGTCCCGCTGACCCAAGTTGATCGCCGGCAGCCCGCCTGCCACCGTGCCGTCGAAACGCAACTGCGCGCCGTGACGCGCCGCCAGGTCGTGCAACTCGCCGTACGCCAGCACCAGCGGCCCCTTGTTCGGCGTCGCCACGTGCATCCCGCGCGCCAGAGCCGTGCGCACGTGTGTCAGGCCGGGCTCGCCGCCCTGCTCCAAATTCACCGGCGACGCCTCGCACAACACGTCTGCCTCTGCCGCGGCGATCAGCTCCGCCGCGCGCCAACCCACGCGCCCCGCGCCGGGCAGACGGCCCACCGTCTCCCCTGCCAGCTTCAGCGCCGAGACCGCCGCGGGGTCCAGCCCGCCGGGGTCATACGCTGCGCCCCGGCTGTCGGCAGCACCCACCAGCGCCAGCCGCAGCCCGTACCTCGCGTCGACCAGCGCCCCCTTGTCTGCCAGCAGGTCGCAAAACCGCCGCCCCAGGTTGCCCAGGCCGGCCAGCAGGATGCGTACCTCGCGGCCCATCGTTAGCCCACCGCTGCGCGCCCCAGTTGGAAGGCCACGCGGTTGACGTCGGTGTACTTAGGCGGCACGCGCCGCACGATCGCTTCCTCCCACACCCCCGCCGGGGTGTCGAGCAGCGCCGAGAGCGCGCCCAGGATCACCGTGTTCACCGCCCGCGCCGTCCCCGCCTCCGTCGCCAGCGCCAGCCCGTCCAGCGTGACCACCCGCCCGGCGCGCCCCGCCAGCGCTTCCAGGATCGGCGCTGGCGCAGGGTACGTCTTGTCGCCCACCGTGACCGACATCGGCGCGATCTGCTGCGTGTTGACGATGACCGTCCCGCCTGGACGCAGCCAATCCACCCACCGCGCCGCCTCCAGCAGCTCGAAGGAGATCAGGTAATCCACCGTGCCCTTTTCGGCGGTGGGGGAACCCACCTGCGGGGCCCAGCGCACGTGGCTTTCCACCACGCCGCCGCGCTGGGCGAAGCCGTGTACCTCCGACTTCTTCGCATCCAGCCCCACATCGATCCCCACCTGGGCTGCGATGTCCGAGGCGGTCAGGGTGCCCTGCCCGCCCACGCCCACGAATAGAAAGTTGACCTTGTCCATAGATGTCACCTCTTATGTAGTCGGTTACGATACGGGTTGGCTGGCGCTCATTCCCCGCCCGTTTGGTAAATCGCCTGGGTCGGGCAAACCTGCATACAAACGGTGCAGCCGGTGCATAGCAGTGGATCGATGCGCGATTTGTGCTTGCCGTTCGTCGCGTAGATCTCATCGCTCTTGAGGATTGCCGGGCAGCCCACGCGGAAGCAACTGCCGCACGCGATACACTTCTCCGTGTCCACCGCCGCCACCGGCCGGCGCTGGAAGTAGGGCGTGAAGACACACGCGCCCTTCACCACCACGACCGAGGGCCCACCTTTCACTTCCATCGCCTTGCGCAGCGTATCGCGCACGGCCTTCAGGTTCCACGCGTCGACTTCCCAGACGTGTTCGATGCCCATGGCGCGCGCGATGGGGGCAATTTCGATGCGCTGGCCTTCCGCGCCTTGCAGGGTGATGCCCGTGCCCGGGTGCTCCTGGCCGCCCGTCATCGCCGTGATGCGGTTGTCGAGCACGGCCACCACGATCTCGCTCTGGTTGTAGACCGCGTTCGCCAGCGGTGCCAGCCCGCTGTGGAAGAAGGTCGAGTCGCCGATGATGGCGATGGGCGTCTCTTGCGCGCCGGCCTGCTTGACTCCGTGGGCCATGCCGATGCTGGCGCCCATCGAAACGAGCATGTCCATCGCCTCGAAGGGCGGCAGCACGCCCATCGAGTAGCAGCCGATGTCGCCCGAGAAGATGGCCTTATTCTGCCAACGGCTGATGGTGAAGAAGAAGGCGCGGTGTGGGCAGCCGGGACACAGGGCCGGCGGGCGCGGCGGCACGTCGAGGGCCGGCGGCTCCGCTTCGACCTCTGCCACGTCCGGTGCCGCCACCGGCAGGCCCGCTTTAAGCGCTGCGGCGCGCACGTTCGCCAGCGTGAACTCGCCCACCAGCGGGAAGACGTCCTTGCCGATGCAGTCGATGCCCATCGCGCGCACCTGCTCTTCGATGATCGGGTCGAGTTCCTCGGCAATCACCAGCCGGTCGACCTGAGCGGCGAAGTCGCGGATCATCTGTAGGGGCAGCGGATGCACCAGGCCGATCTTGAGGATGGAGTAGCCGGGGAAGAGCTCGCGCGCGTACTGGTAGGCCATGCCACAGGTGACGATGCCCACCGACCGGTCGCCCCACTCGATGCGGTTGACCGGGGCCGTCTCGCCCCACGCTGCCACGTCCAGCAGCCGCTGCTCGATCTCCGGGTGGCGGCGGCGGGCGATGGCGGGGATGATCACGTACCGGTCGGGACGGCGCTCGAAGGGCGGCAGCGGTTCGAGTTCGCGCGCGCCCTCCGGCATCGTCACGTCGACCGGGGATTTGGAGTGGGAGAGGCGCGTGGTAGAGCGCAGCATCACCGGGCATTCGAACTGCTCGCTCAGGTCGAACGCCAGGCGCGTGAACTGGCGCGCTTCTTCGCTGTCGGAGGGCTCCAGGCACGGAAACTTCCCGAAGCGGGCGTAGTGGCGGTTGTCCTGCTCGTTCTGTGACGAGAATGCGCCTGGGTCGTCGGCGCTGACGAGCACGAACCCGCCGCGCACGCCGGTGTAGGAGAGCGACATCAGGCTGTCGGCGGCCACGTTGACGCCGACGTGCTTCATCGCCGCCAGCGCGCGCGCCCCGCCGAAAGCGGCCCCCGCCGCGGCGTCCAGCGCCACCTTCTCGTTCGATGCCCACTCGGCCACGATGCCGGCGTACTGCGCCAATGCCTCCAGAATCTCGGTCGAGGGCGTGCCGGGGTAGGCCGAGGCGTAGCGGACGCCTGCCTCCCACGCGCCCAGGGCGATGGCTTCGTTACCAGAAAGCAGTTGTTTCATTTACGTTTCCTCCGATTCTTCGTGCTGGTTTTCGGGCAATCTCGCGCAATTCCTTAAACTTTTTCTTTGTGTCCTTTGTGCTCTTCGTGGTTGAAGGCTTTTTTAGAGTCTTTATTCCATCTCCAACCCCGCCTGGCGCAGCAGCGCTTCGGCGGCGGCGCGGTTGACCTCGCGCGTCTGCCCGCCGGGCTGTGGCGGTCCGATGACGCCTTTCTCGTCCAACAGGTCCACGATGCGCGCCGAACGGGTGTAGCCGATGCGCAGCCGGCGCTGGAGCAGGGAAATCGAGGCGCGGTTTTCGTCCAACAGAATGCCAATGGCGTCCGGCAGCAGGTCATCCTCGAAATTCAACGCCGGCATAGCATCTTTCAGCGGCAGAGGCAGTCCTTTGTCGGCGCTGGGAAGCGGGGTTGCCAGGGAGGAGCGGATCGGTGCGTCGAAGTCGCGCCCGCCCTTCCAGTACATCACCAGGCGGCGCAGTTCGTCGTTGGAGACGAACGCGCCCTGCATACGGGTTGGTTCGGCCGCGTCGGGCGCGAGGAAGAGCATGTCGCCGCGACCCAGCAGGCGGTCCGCGCCGGGCGAGTCGAGGATCACGCGCGAGTCGACCGCCGAAGCGACGGCGAAGGCGATGCGCGCCGGGAAGTTGGCCTTGATCAACCCGGTGACCACGTCGACGCTGGGGCGCTGCGTGGCGATGATCACGTGGATGCCCGTGGCGCGCGCCATTTGAGCCAGCCGGCAGATGGCGCGCTCCGTCTCCTGCGGCGAGAGCATCATCAGGTCGGCCAATTCGTCGATCACCACCACGATGTAGGGCAGCGGCTTCGCCGCCGGGTCCTGCGCCGCGATGCGCTGGTTGTAGTCGCGGATCTCCGTCGCCCCCGCCGCGGCGAACTTGCGGTAGCGCCCGTCCATCTCGCGCAGCATCCACTTCAGCGCGCCGCCCACGCGTTCCATGTCCACCACTACGGGTGAGAGGAGGTGCGGGATGTCGTTGTACTGCGTCAACTCCACCCGCTTCGGGTCGACCAGCAGCAGGCGCAGCTCGTCGGGCGTATTTTGCAGCAGCAGCGCGGCCAGGAAGGCGTTGATGCAGACCGACTTGCCGGAACCGGTTGTTCCGGCGATCAACATGTGCGGCATGTCCCGCAGGTCGGCCACGAAGGGCTGTCCGTCGACCGTGTGCCCCAGTCCCAGGCGCAGGGTGGAGCGGACGGATTCCCAGGCCTCGCTTTCGACGACGTCCCGCAAGGCGACCAGCGAGATTTGCTGGTTGGGCACCTCGATGCCGACGAGGCCTTTCTTGGGGATGGGGGCCTGGATGCGCAGGGTCTTGGCCGAGAGGGCCAGGGCCAGGTCGTCGGCCAGGCTGCTGATCTTGCTGACCTTGACGCGCAGTTGCTGGCCGCGGTTGGAGTCGGTGAGGAGTGGCTCGACGCCGAACTGGGTGACGACGGGGCCGGTGTTGATCTCCTTGACCGCCACCGGCGCGCCGAGGCTTTCGAGGGTGTCTTCGATGATGCGCGCCTGCTCGCGCAAGATTTCCTGGTTGATGTCCTGCTCGCTACCGGGTTCGAGGATGGCGTCGACGGCCGGCAGTTGCCACGGCCCTCCCCCGATGGTCTGCGGGTGGACGTAGTCGTCGATGATTTCGCGGGCCGGTTTCGCGCTGCGCGCTGTGTCGCGCGTTGAGCGGCGCGCCTCGGCGGGCGGGGCGGCTGGGGCGCGCGTCGCCGCGGCTGTGCCGGGGCGCGCGGCGGCAGGTGGCAGAGCAACCGGAACGCCTGGGGTGACGGTGGGGCGCAGTCGCCCGAACAGCCGCGCAATCCCCCGCGCCATGTCGGCGGGCGAGATGCCAAAGGTGAAGAAGATGCTCAGAATCCACAACACCGCCAGCGTCAGGAGCGTGCCGGCTTTTCCCAGGCCGGTGACGAGCATGCCGCCCAGCCAGGCCCCCAACAGGCCGCCACCGTGGGCGATGGCTGCCTGCCCCTCTGCCACAGGGATCAGCTCCGCCGGGAGGTAGGCGGTGATGAGGAACGTGAAAAAGATCATGATCGCCCCGGCGACTTGCTCCGGTTGCGGCCACGGCAAGCTGTCCTTGTACCGCCGGAAGCCCAGGTAGAACCCACCCACGCCGACGTAGACCGGCCAGGCGTAGACGCCCCACCCGAAGAGCGTGGTCAGCAGGTTGATCCAGAAGCCCAAGATCAAACCGCGCTGGAGTGAGAGGAGCGCCAGGAGGGTGAAGGCTGCCAGCACCAGCAGCGCGTACCCGGTCAGGTCCAATGCCAGCTCCGAACTGATGTGAACCTGGAAGCGCTTCTGGGGCTTCTTTTTCGAGCTGCTCTTTTTGCTGCGACTGTTGCGTGTGCTCATGGGGGGAAGTGTACCACGAGCGGCCCTGCGGGGCAAGTCGACATGTGCGGTTTGTACAAATGTTCTGTTCCGAAAATAGCACGCACCCGATCGTCATGCCCGCGAAAGCGGGCATCCATCCGTGCGCTGCTTAGAAAATAAGCCTACG
>JAFGOJ010000289.1 GCA_016926575.1 Anaerolineae bacterium
CCGTCCACCTGCGAGGGAACGAGGACGAAGCCCTCGGGGGGCGGCCAAAGTGCGGTCTGTTGCGGTCGGATCATTCAGCCACTCCTGGTATGAGCGAATTTACGTGCGTCCATTCAATTGTACGCAATGTGACCATCCCGTCAAGACAACAAGCTGACAAAGATGTGACGTTTTGATTCGTGGCTAGAAACCACTGGCTGCCTCAGGGAGCAAATGCCCCCCGCGGCGGGCGAAGGATTGACATATCTGCCAAAAGCGACTAAGATGATAGCGTATCCCTGCAACGAGGACAGATCGAAGATGGAGAACAAAAAAGAACTACCCCGAATTCTCGTGATCGATGACGAGCACGAATTTCTTGAACTGCTGCAAGTCATTTTGGAGAACCAAGGATTCGACGTCGTCACCACAACCGACCCGCTTGCCGGCCTGCGTCTGGCATACCAGGCTCGGCCCGACCTCATTCTACTGGACGTCATGATGCCCGACGTCGACGGATTCGAGGTCTGTCGCCGCCTGCGCGACATCACCGAAGTCCCGATCATTTTCGTCACGGCAAAGAGTGCGCTAGAAGACATCGTACATGGGCTGTCGCTCGGAGCAGACGATTACGTCATCAAGCCGTTCGCGCAGGCCGAACTTATCAGCCGCATCCGCGCCAACCTGCGCACGGAGAGCGAGGCGACCAAACCTTCCGGAGACGTCCTGTTTCCCGCCGAATCGATGATATTGGACTGCGGGCGGCGCGAGTTGACCATTGGCAGCCGCAAAGTCTACCTGCGCCCCAAAGAATTCGAGGTGCTGCGGCTCCTGGTCCATCACGCCGGGAAGGTCCTCAGCACCGACGCGATCTTGCTCCAGGTTTGGGGAGCCGCACGCCTCGGAGAGGTGCACCTGGTCAAACAGTACGTCTATCGCTTGCGATACAAAATCGAGTCCGATCCCGACGCGCCCCGCTACATCAAGACCGCTCGCAATTACGGGTATTACTTCGATGCCGAAGACCTGCTCTAGCCCCCCCTTGATTCCCCCACCCTAATTCTCTTTAAGAATCTCTTTACCTGTCTGATACTCTTATTTGATACCGTATAATCATCATCGCACCCATAGAAGGCGCAAAAATGAGTGAAATACAATTCGTGGAGAGCGCAAAAAGAGGAGACGAGGCCGCCTTCATCCAAATCTACGAGCACTATCACCCCGCAATTTATCGCTACATCTTCTACCGTGCCGAAGATATCGCCACGGCAGAAGAGCTCAGCGAGTTCGTGTTTGCCCGGCTGGCGGAACAAATCGACACGCTCGCAGCCGATGGTTCCGACCTGCAAACGTGGCTCTATCGTACTGCGGAACGGTTCTATTCAGACCATTCGCGCACCCTCTCGCCCCAGACCCAACCTACGGCTGCGCGAACCGCCAAGCCTTCTCTTTCCTCTCACCAACTAGCCGAAGCGACTGCCCTGTTGGCCGAAGACCAGCGGCAGGTGATCTTGCTGAAGTTCGTCGAAGGGCTGGACAACCAAACAATTGCGACCATTATGGGCAAGACTGTCCTGCGGATTCACGCACTACAGCAAGAAGCATTGGTCGCCCTGTCGATGTCTCTCGCCTGGTACGAAGCGCTACAGACCCCGCGCCTCCCCCAGCGCCGCCAGGAAGAAATGGAGCAGTTCCTTCAGGATATTTTCCAAAACGTCAGCCACGAACTGCGCTCGCCGGTGACTCTGATCCAGGGAAACGTCGAGCTGCTGCTCTCCGGCCTGCTGGGGCCAATCCAACCCAGGCAGCGCAAGGCCCTCGAAGTCGTCAACCGGAGAGCCGAAGCGCTGGGTGAGGTGATCAGCAAGCTGACTACACCCCGCACCATCCCAGAAGAGGTGCTGACCATCGAGAGTATATCGATCCTGGAATGGATCAACGCCGCGACGAAGCGCTACCGCGTCAACGCCGAGGTCGCCGGAATCAAGCTGGAGACCAACATAGCCGCAGACGTGTCGACGATGATGGGCGACCCGGCCTACCTGCGCGCAGGTCTGGCCCAGCTCCTGGACAATGCCATCAAGTTCAGCCCCTCCGGAGGCAGGGTCACGCTTCGCGTCTGGGAGCGAGAGGACTGGGTCTACGTCGAGGTGAAAGACCAAGGCATCGGCATCCCCCCTGAGCAACTGGACCGCATCTTCGACCCCTTCTGCCAGGCAGACACGTCCACCACGCGCACGTTCGACGGCATTGGGCTGGGCCTGTCGGTGGTCAAGGCGGTGGCAGAAGCCCACGGTGGACGTGTGTGGGCCGCCAGCGCGGGGAAAGAGAAGGGAGCGACCTTCACAATGGCGCTGCCAGTCTCCCCCTCGGAGACCGCCCGCGCCGTTCCATCGCTCTCGAACCGACCCGGGCCCTCGAATTTACACCTCTACCGCGCCCTGGAAACGTGCCTGAGCGCCATCGAAAAAGAGGGCGCGAGCTACGAAGACTGCCTCGCGCGCTATCCTGGATACGCCAAAGACTTGCAATGGCTGCTGAAAACAGCGGAAAACGTGCGCCGTACTTCCCCGCCCGCCCCCAGCCCTGCCGCCTTCGTGCACGGCAAAGAGCGTATGTTGCAGGCGATCAAAGAGAAAAAACGCCGCCAATCTGCCGAAGAAAGGCCCCTTTCCCATTCGGGGGCACGTATCGCAGACGCGCTCTACAAACATACCGAGCCTCCCAGCAAGCCCCATCGCGCGCCAGCTCTCAGGCCCGCCTACGCCATCGCGTTCGCCCTGGTCGCGGTCATATTCGCCGGACTGTTCTTCGTCTATTGGCAAAGCGGGAGTGTCAACCAACGCGCCGCCTTGAGCTACGTCAGCGGCCCCGTCGACATGATGACGCTGGGCAGCGCCTCCTGGCAGCCGGTCTCTCTGGGCAACCGGTTCGGCGTAGGGGACCGCCTGCGCACCGGGGAACACGCAACCGCGATGCTGGTCTTCCTCGATGGCAGCGTCGCCCGGCTGGACCCCAACACAGACGTGACGATTGCACAGCTCAGCGCGCAGCGAGACGGCAGCAACCGCACCATCGTTCTATATCAGTTGGTAGGGCAGATGATCAGCCAGGTCGCGCCAGCCACCGGCAACCGCGCCCGTTTCCAGGTCATCACACCGGCCGCGTCCGCCTCGGCGCTGGGAACTCAGTTCCTCGTCGCCGTCGAAAGCGATGGCACGACGCGCGTCACCGTAACCGAAGGCGTGGTCGACGTCTCGGCAGCAGGAGACAGCGTCGAAGTGCGGGCCGGCGAAGAAACCGAAATCGCCTCCGGTCAGCCGCCCATGCCTGCCGTCCACATCCCCGCCGAGCGCATCGCCGCGCTCTACCCAGAGGCCTGGGACCGCAGTTCGCTTCAATTCAGCAGCGGCTGCGCAGGCGATTGCGACCAGATCGGTGCGACCATCTGCAACGACCCGGGCGCCGAACGGATGGAGAGTGGCGTGCTCTGGGAGCTGTACTGGTCCGCCGCCGCTGCCCCCCAAGACGGCATTGTGCTCGCCAGCGGCGTCATCGAACCGCTGGCCCCCGGAGAGTGCCAGACCCTTTCGTACCACCCGCCGGCCGACCCCGCCGGCGCATCGGGGAATTTCATGTTCCGCGTCTACCAACGACCCGGTCACCCCGGCAGCGGTTCGACGTGGAGTATTGCGTGCAGCCTCGCTTGCACGCTCGAAACGGCGGAACCCGTCGGTGTCCCTGAACCGACGCAGGCGTCGAGCCGCGCCGTGGCTCCTACCCCCACGCCGGGAGCAACCCTAATCCCCACACTCACGGTGCACGCATCCCCCACCCTCTCCCCGGCAGCAGAGACACCTCCCCCCTCCCTCCCCACAGAAACCGCGACGCCGCGCCCGCCTGAACCCACGGCGACGACAACACCGCGCCCGCCTACAACAACCCCGACGTCCCTCCCGCCCTCCCCCACAGCGACGCTTCCCCCACCCACCCCCACAGCAACGGCAACGCCCGTGCCCCCTCCCACCCCCACACCCACGGGAGTCCCAGACGAGTGGGACCATAGCGCGCTCTACTTCGCCAGCGGTTGCGAAGGCGATTGCGAGCAAATCAGCGCTACCGTCTGCAACGAAATCAATGCCCAGAATATGGCCGGCCCCACGACCTGGCAACTCTACTGGGCCGCGTCGGGCAACCCAAGAGATGGTGTCGTCGTTGCCAGCGGCACCGTCAACCCGCTGGCCGCCGGAAGCTGCCAGGTGCTCGAACACGATCCTTCCAGCTCTGGAAATTATAGCTTCAAGGTCTACCAACGGCCCGGACACCCCGGCGTCGGCGAGACCTGGAGCGGGACGTGTGAGCTGATCTGCGCATCCCGCAACGCCCGAACCCTGACGCAGTAGTCCCCCCCCATCCCATATAGCCGCGCGTGACCGGCACGCCACTTGCTCAATTCGCCAGAATGAGCTACCATAGAGGCGTCGATCTCACCTGCAAGGAGTGTGCGTGAACGACCCGACGCCGACCGACTCGAACCGCCGCCCCGATTGGCTCCACGTAGCCATCGTCTTCACCGAACTGTTGAGCGCTATCCCACCGCTGCTCATCACTCCCGCACTGGCCGGGATAGCCGCTATCGCTGCGTGGCCCTGGCGAGACCCGTCGCTGCAAATCGCCACCGGGGCACTCGTGGCCCTCGCCATCGCCACCGACGGCCTCTCTCTGTCCCTGCTCCCCCGCCACGAGCGATCCTTCGGCCCGGTCACGCCACCGCTGCTGGCGCTGGCACTCCTGCGCGCCACGCTCGCCTTTGTGACGGGGGCGCTCTGGCCGACATGGCCCGCCCTCGGACTGACGGCCCTGGGACAACTGGCGCTCACCGCTGCGCAGGTCTACGCCACCTGGATCGAACCCTTCCGCCTGACGACCACCTGCGAGACCCTGCGCACGCCTAAGCTGGAGCACGGCCCACCTCTGCGTCTGCTTCACCTGAGCGACGTCCACTTCGAGGGCTGGACCCCCCGCGAGCGCGCGCTGGTCGAACGGGTGCAAGGCCTCACCCCCGACCTGATCCTGATCACCGGCGACTACCTGAACCTGTCGTCGATCCAGGACCCCGCCGCTCAAGCAGGCGTGCGCGAGCTGTTAGCCCAGATCGCCGCCTGTGCCCCCACCTTCGCCATCACCGGCAGCCCACCCGTCGACCTGCCGGACGTCGTCCCCGCCATCTTTGCCGGCCTGCCCATCACCTGGCTACAGGACGAAACTGCCGACGTCCGCGCCTCGCACCACACCCTCCGCCTGGTCGGCGTGCGCTGCACCAAACAGCGCGCCTCGGACGGCGCGCGGCTCCACCGCCTCCTGCCAGACGGCGCGGGCGACCGCTTCACCATCCTGCTGTACCACTCGCCCGACCTCATCCACGCCGCCGCCGAGATAGGCGTCGACCTCTACCTGGCCGGACACACCCACGGCGGACAACTGCGCCTGCCGCTGTTCGGCGCAGTCGTCACCAGTTCCGACTTCTGGAAACAGTACGAAGCCGGGCGCTACCGGCACGGCCCCACCACACTGTACGTCAGCCGCGGGCTTGGCATGGAGGGCCTCGGCGCTCCCCGCGCACGCTTCCTGGCTCCGCCGGAAGTGATCGTATGGGAGATAGAAGCCACACATTGAAAGGAGACCCCAGACAAATGACATCGATCCGCGCAGATATCGAAACTCACCGCGAAGCGTACCTCGCGCGCCTGAAAGACCTCATCCGGCAACCCAGCATCTCCAGCCAGGGCACGGGCGTGGCCGAGACGTGCACGAAGCTGGCCGGACTGCTCGAAGACGCTGGTTTCCAGGTCGAGCGGGTCCCCACCGACGGCGCGGCGGTCATCCTGGCCCGCATGGCAGGCGACGCGCCGCAGAGCGTGCTCTTCTACAATCACTACGACGTCCAACCGGTGGACCCGCTGGAGCTGTGGGACAGCCCACCCTTCGAGCCGGCGCAGCGGGACGGGAAGCTGTACGGTCGCGGCGTGGCCGACAACAAGGGCGACATCGTCGCCCGGCTATGCGCCATCGAATCAACCCTGCGCACGCGGGGCCGCCTGCCGGTGAACCTGGTGTGGGCCATCGAAGGCGAAGAAGAGATCGGCAGCCTGCACCTCCACCAGTTCGTCGCGGCGCGGCAGGACGTGCTGCGCAACGTCGCGGGCTGCGTGTGGGAGGCCGGCGGGAAGAACGCCCGCGAGCGCTTCGAGATTGCGCTGGGGTGCAAGGGGCTGCTCTACGTGGAACTGGTCGCGCGGGGGGCCGACCGGGACCTCCATTCGGCGCTGGCAGCCATCGCCCCCAGCCCCGTGTGGCGGCTCCTGTGGGCGCTCGCCGGCCTCAAAGGGCCAGACGGGCAGGTGTGCGTCCCCGGCTTCCTCGACGACGTGCGCCCGATCTCCCCCGCCCAGCACGCCGCTCTCGCCGGTTGGGAGTATCCGGAGGAAGAAAACCGCACGTTGATGGGGCTAAGCGCATTTCTGGACGACCTGACAGGCCCGGCGCTGAAGGAAAGGCTCATCTTCGGCCCCACCTGCAACATCGACGGGTTCCACGCAGGCTACGGCGGCCCGGGCACCAAAACCGTGCTGCCCAACGAGGCGCGGGCCAAACTGGACTTCCGCCTGGTTCCCGACCAGCGCCCCGAGCACATCGTAGAATGCGTGCGCGCCCACCTGGACGCCACGGGGTTCGAGGACGTCGAGATCGCCTGGTGGGAGGGGGAGGCCCCCGCCGCCGGCGACCCAGACCACCCCTTCGTGCAGACTGCCGCGCGGGTCGCCGGGCAGCTTTACGGCCATCCGCCCACGCTCCTGCCGATGATGGCCGGAACCGGGCCGGTGCACCTGTTGTGCGATCAGTTCGACGTGCCGGTGGTCACAGCCGGCGTGGGCTACGCCGATTCACGCGCTCACGCGCCGAACGAAAATATCCGCCTCACCGACTTCTTCGAGGGGATCGAATACATCGCGGCGCTGATCGAGGCGTTGGGAGAAAACGAACCGTAGGGGGCAGTATGCCGCGCCCCTACGCCAGATACCACAGCACGTAAATCGCCGTCCCGCCGACCACGGCCATCAACCACATCGCCAGCGTCACCCGCATCAACCAGAACGTGCGGCGGGGCGGAAGCTTCTTCAACCAGTTCATGCGCACCACCGTGTACGTCATCAACAACTGGGTCAGCAGCCCCACGACCCCGTGCGCCGCCGGCGCGAAGGTATGCGGCACGTCCATCCGCCCCACCCCCAGCACGCCGAGCCATGCAGGGATCATCACCACCAGCACCGGCAGCCAGTTGACGAACGTCGCCACTGCCATCACCCGGCAGTGGGAGGGGAAATCGCGCTTGCGCCCCATCAACCATGCCACCACTGCCGCCACACCCAGCCCAATCGACACAATCAGTGAGACCGTCGCCATTGTCATATTCATCGCATCCCTCCTCGATCAGCGCGCCACCACGAACGTGATGTCGCCATCCCCCCAGGTCTCCAACTGTGCCTCAGGTCCCAGCGCGAGCGCGAACCCGGCCGGGATACCGACGCCGTTCAGACCTGGGTAGGCCCGCAGCGCCGCCTGCAATACCGGCGCGCCTTCCGTACCCGCAAAATACGGCACGACCACGATCTGCTCGACCCACCCCAGGCCCGGCCCGCCGGCCGCCCCGACCGTCTCCCCCAGCACCCACGCTCCCAGCGCCGCCGCGCCCGCCCCGGCCCCCACTATGACCGCACCGATCTCGAAGGCGCGCGCCAGGCCGTCCAACGCCGGGCTTTCCCACAGCACCTGGGCCAGGTGCAGCGCGTCGCCATCGCCGATGTAGATCAGTCCGGCCTCCGACAAGAGCCGCACGTTCTCGGGGTCACGCGCATTGGACGGGGAAAGGATCGGCACGACGTACCCCTGCGGTCCGCCCAGGTCGGCGTAGTAGTCTAGGAGCTCTTCCCCTTCAAATATGGAGCCGTTGGCGGTCGGGAGGTAGGCCACGGGCAGAGAGAAGTCGGCCAGAGCCAGCGCCCGGCCGTCCATCTCGCCCAACTCGCCGCGCCGCCAATTGCCCCCGCCGCCCAACACCAGCCACCCGCCACCCGAACGCCACTGCAAAGGACCCACTCGCGTCATGTTAGCACTCACTATATCCACAAGAATAACAATGCCGGCACCCTTCCTCGTTGATCAGCGTCGCGTGGCCGCACTCGGGGCACAAGTCGCCGGCGGAGAAGGGAGGCTGTTGCTGCGCCTCGGTGTTGTCGGCCGGGTCGATCCGCCCGAGATGCTCCTCCAGAATCTGCGCCACGCCGTCGGGCAGCGACCACACGCGAGCGCGTCCGAACCCCAGCGGCCGCCCGCCGCCGATGCCCTTCAACTGGTCGGCCACCTGTTGCGTGCGCTCGGCGGGCGACAGAGGCGAGGGAATGCGCAGCGCGTAGGAAATCAACCGCCCAATCGCCTCGGAGACCGCTGCCGTGTCCGACCCGGCCTTGCCGACGTTCAGGAAGACCTCGAACGGTTCGCCGTCGCCATCGACGTTGATCGTGATGTAGGCCGTGCCGAGGGGCGTGCGCAGCCGGTAGGTGCGCCCGTCCAGCGCGTCGGGGCGCGGGCGGCGGATCAACGTCGCTGCTGATGGGTCGGATTTGGCCCGGCGCGTCTCCTCCGTCTCCAGCACCACCTGCTCGCGCGAGCCGGTGACGTAGACAGTCAGCCCTTTGCAGCCCAGGCGCCAGGCCAGCTCGAACGCGCGCGCCACGTCCTCGCGCGTCGCGCCGGCGGGGAAATTGACCGTCTTGGAGATACTCGCGTCGACGAACGCCTGAAGCGTGGCCTGCATGCGGACGTGTTCCTCGACCGAGATGTCACCGGAGACAACGAACACGTCCCGCAACGCTGCCGGCACCGCTTCGATGCCTTGGCAGCTGCCCGTCACCAGCACCTGGCGCACGGCGCGCTCGCGTACCGCCGGAGCAAGCCCGGCCTGCTCCAACGCGCGCAAAAAGAGCGGGCTGACGTAGTCGAGCTCGACGTCCTGGCCGTCGTCCTTCATACGGCGGGTGTAGGCCAGCGCGAAGATCGGTTCGCAGCCATACGCCTCGACGCTGGCGACCGTCGCGGTGGTACCGGTGGGCGCGACCGTGGTCTGCGCCGCGTTGCGGATGCCGTGGCGGCGCAGGCCGTCGAGCACGGCGTTCCAGTCCAGCGGCGGGCGACCCCACGCGTCCAGTCGCTCGTAGGGCACCAACGGCTGAGGCGGGGTCCAGGTCACACGCGCGGGGTCGTAGACACTGCCGGCAATGGCGGGGAACGCGCCGCGCTGCTGCGCCAGGTCGATGCTGGCGAGCATCGCGTGGTAGCGGATGAATTCCATCATCTGCGCCGCCAGCTCCTGGCCCGCCGGGCTGCCGTATCGCACGCGCAGTTGGATCAGCGCGTCGCCCAGACCCATGATGCCCAGACCGATGCGGCGCGTGCGCAAGGCCGCCTCTTTCAACTGCGGCACGGCCGGGACGTAGGCATTGGCCTCGACCACGTCGTCGAGGAAGCGCACCGCCAGCTTCGTCGTCTCGCGCAACCCTTCCCAATCGAGCGCGGGGGGGGCGTCGTCACTCACGCGCACGTGCTGCGCCAGGTTGATCGAGCCCAGGCAGCAGTTTTCGTAGGGCAACAAAAATTGCTCGCCACAGTTATGGACGAAAAACCCGTTCGCGTCAAAAGCGTGGCTACCGGGGACTTGAACATCGTAGACAGGCGACTTTCCCATTTTTTCAATGGCGACGACTGTGTCGACAAACCGCTCGCGGTTGATACGGCGGCGATACACACTCAATCTATCCGCAAGCCGGGACGCTTTTTCCGCATGGATAAACCCAATTCGATCAGAAAAACGCACCAGGTTATCCTTGCTTATGGCCAACTCATGCTGCGCTTTGTAGTCGTATTCTTTCATTCCTCCCTTGCCATCAGGAAGCAATCGACGCCCGGCTGCTCGCCGTTCCGTGTACAAAGTAGACACAACCCCCAATCGATGGAGCATGCGTTGCGCAGCTTGCAACATTTCCAGATCAGATTGAGCAAGACGCACCGAAATCCCCTTATCCTGGTTCCCAATGACCGTACCGTCGGCATCGAACAAACCACATAGAAATCCGCAATGAAATCTACTGCCCGTACGTTCAATCTGCGGCGTAATGGTCTTTACCGATTCTGAAAGGCCATAGGAAACAGCAAGTTCGTATACCACTTTCAACGTTAGCCTAAACTCCCGCCGTTCCGGAACCGACACAAATCCTCGAAAGTCAGCACGGCCGGGCAACTTAGAAACAATTTGCTCCACCTTGCGCCGGATAGACTCTGTTTCTGCGTCGGTGCCCCAAACGGACAAAACAGCTTTTCCTATCGTAATGGTACCGTCGCCTACCAACAATCCCAGCAGGTATCCCTCTTCCCAATTTCCACGGCCTTCCCAGCAAGCGTCGCCGTGTTCGCCTAGAAGAACCCGGTCGCCTACTCCAAGCGATCTCACCGGACGCCACTCGGTTTCCACCGTTCTAGGCGTTACTCTGGTAGCCACCAAGAGGGGGTGGTCAAGAGTTACGGCAACAGAAAACCCCCGCTGTGTGCGAACCGCATAAACATCTTGAGTCCCTGTGGAAAAGAAACCTTTGGGAGTAGTGGATTGAAACTCGCCGTTCACCAGCAACCGGGTCATTTCTCCAACCATGTCTGCAACCTGGAGCGGTCCTTTCTCAGTAACGACCCAGGTTGTTCCCACAACGCAAGGATTAGTCGTCTCGTAGTTTCCCAAGTGCGGGCACGGGTTGTCCCGATTCGCCGCGTCGAGGAAGAGCATGCCCGGCTCGCCATTGCGGAACGCGCCATCGATGATGCGGTCGAAGACCTCTCGCGCGCGCACCGTGCGCCACGTCTGCCCATCCTGCGGATTGACCAGTGCGACGGCCTCATCCCGCGCCAGCGCCTCCATGAACGCGTCGGTCATACCCACCGAGATGTTGAAATGGGTGATCGACTGCTCGTCCTGCTTACAAGCAATGAACTCTTCGATGTCGGGATGGTCGACGCGCAGGACGGCCATGTTCGCCCCACGCCGCGCTCCGCCCTGGCTGACGATCCCCGAGGCGGTGTCGAAGACGCGCAGGAATCCCACCGGACCGGTGGCCTTTCCGCCACTGGAGCGGACCAGCGCACCTTTCGGGCGCAGGTGCGAGAAGGAAAACCCATTCCCCCCGCCCGTCTGCTGCACCAGGGCCGCATCCCGCAGCGTCTGGAAGATGCCGTCGGAGGCGCGCCCCATGTCGTCGGAGATGGGCAGCACGAAGCAGGCCGCGAGCTGGCCCAGGGGCGTTCCGGCTCCGGTGAAGGTGGGCGAGTTGGGCAGGAAACGCAGGCCGGCGGTCAGGTCGAAGAAGCGCCGCGCGACCGATTCGACGTCGCCGTTCCACTGCGCCTCTACCCCCGCCACGTGGCGTGCGACGCGCCAGAAGACCCCCGCCACGCTTTCCACCGGCGCGCCATCCGCCCCGCGCCGCACGTAACGCCGTTCGAGTACGCTCAGGGCATTGGGAGACAAGTGCATTTCAGATGCGGTTTCGTTCTCCAATCCATGCTCCTTACAGCGAATAGCGAATTAGGAATTGCGATTCGC
>JAFGOJ010000290.1 GCA_016926575.1 Anaerolineae bacterium
CCGTAGGCTTATTTTCTAAGCAGCGCACGGATGGATGCCCGCTTGCGCGGGCATGACGGCCGGATGAGCGGCTATTTTCGGAACAGATAACCAAAGGAGAGCTATGTCGACAGAAACGTATTGGCAGATTCGTTTGGAGCGCGTCAAACATGCGCTGGAGGCAAACAACTTCGCGGTCTTCATCGCCCAGGATCAGGCCGAGGCGAAGGAGATCGTCCTGCAGCGCATCATTCCCAGCACCGGAGCCCGGCGCATCTCGGGCGGCGACTCGATGACGTGCATCGGCGCGGGTCTGTTCGAGGCGCTGGCGAATGACCCCAACCTGGACTTCATCGAGCCGTTCCCGGAAGAGCTCCCGTTCCACGAAATGATGGAACGGTTGTGGCAGGCGCTGCTGGTGGACCTGTTCATCACCGGCACGAACGCAGTGACCGAGGCGGGCCAACTGGTGAACCTGGATATGATCGGCAACCGCGTCGGCGGGATCACGTTCGGACCGAAGATGGTGGCGATTCTGGTGGGGCGCAACAAGATCGTGCCGACGCTCGAAGATGCGATGGCGCGCATCAAGACCTACGCGGCACCGGCCAACGCGTCGCGGCTGGGGAAGAAAACGCCGTGTGCCAAAACCGCCCGCTGCGAGGACTGCAAAAGCCCGGATCGTATCTGTAACACCTGGACGATTTTGGAGAAGTCCTTCCCCAAGGGCCGGGTGACGGTGGTGTTGATCAACGAGGACTTGGGATTATGAAGGCGCAGGATGAAGCGGCGTGTGAGGTGCGGCCTGCTGTCGTCGACGAGGCGACGTGCGAGTGGGAGGGGTGGGCCGACCCCGCGCGGGGTGGGGTGCGCTGGCGCACACTGTTCAGCGCCGGCCGCACGCCCTCCCAGGCGCTCACCTGCGGCGTAGCTGAGGTCACCACGCGCGGCCCGGGCGACAGCTTCAGCACCCACCGGCACGCCCAGGCCGAGGTGTATTACATTCTCTCCGGTGAAGGCGTGGTCACCGTCGACGGGGCGGACTACCCCGTGCGGGCCGGGTCGGCGGTGTTCATTCCTGGCGACGTGGAACACGGATCGTGGAGCACGGGTGAAGCCCCCCTGGTCTTGTTCTACGTGTTCGCCGTGGATGCATTCGAAGAGGTGGTCTACATCTTCCCGTCGTCGTAGCGCGCCCTACGGTTTTGCCAGCCGCTGCTTCAAGTAATCGATCGCCTCCACCGGTGTCGGGTCGATCCGATTCAGCAGCGCCAGGTAGTAGCTCACGTAATCGCCGAAGTGGATCAGCGAGAGCATCTGGGCGAGTTTGCCCGTGCCGTGCCCCCAGACGGTTTCCAGGGCCACGTCGGCCTTGTGCAACAGGTCCGCCGTGGCCTCCCAACGTGCCTGGATGCGCTCGTCTTCGAGAGGGGTGCGCAGAAAGATCACAGCGATGCGATCCGTGACGCTTTCCGGCATCTCGTACCCGACCACGGCGTTGTGGTTCAGCTCGGGGAGCTCTTCCCAGAAGGACCAGGTCTTGCTGTTCTCGTTGAACTGTCCCTTCCACCGGCGGGCGACGGGGGCCAGGAACCCTGCGCCGTAGATCACGGGCGCGCGGTCGACCAGCCGCCAGGCGAGCTGTTTGGCCGGGTTGTGGTCGGCCGGTACGCCGGGGACCAACTCCTGTTGCCACGCCGTCATGACCGCGATGGCTTCTTCCAGGTCGGAGGGGGTGTCTTTCGAGATGTCCAGGCGGTGCAGAATACCCCACAGCAGGGTGAAGGAGTAGCCCAGCGCGGCGCGAGGTGCCGAAGCGTAGTGGAATCGCACCAGCGGCCAGCCTTTCGTTTCAGCCTGGGCGGCCAATTCCCCGCCGGACGTCACCGCGACGATGCGTGCGCCCCGCTCTTCGGCCTGGGTTGCCAGGGCCAGCGTCTCTTCGGTGTTGCCGGAGTGGCTGGAGGCGATGACCAGGGCATCTTCCCGGACGTAGGCGGGCAGGTCGTAGCCGCCGATGGGCATGACCGGCACCGGACACGTGCCGGCAACCAGGCCGGTCAGCAGTGCCCCGCCGATGGCCGACCCGCCCATCCCCAGCACGGCGACCAGGCGCGGGGAGCGATAGGCGGCGGGGAAGTCGATCCCCTGCACGAGGTGCCACGCGTCGGCGCATTGTTGTGGCAGCGCTTCGATATGCCCGCGCATATTGCCGGGATCGGCTTGGGGGTAGGTTTTGGCGTCATCCAGGTTGAACATACCACAACTCCTTTTCGTGAGACACGCTTCGGCGTCTTTTACGTTTCTACGTCCAGGCTGAGCGCGTAGACGTCCCGCCGCTTCCAGCCCGCCAGCTCTGCCACCGTGCGCGCAGCTTGCGAAGGCGAAGCGCCTCGCGCCAGTTGCTCGGCCAGCGCCCGGCGCACCATCTCTGCGTCCCAAAGCGCTTTCTCCGCCCCTCCGACGACGAGGGTGAACTCTCCGCGCGGTGCTTCTTCTGTGTAGAGCGCGCGCGCCTGGGAGATGGTGCCGCGCCAGATCTCCTCGAACTGCTTGGTCAGCTCGCGGCACAGCGCGATGGGGCGGTCGCCCAGCGCGGCCTGCATATCGGCGAGGGTCTCTTGCAGGCGGTGCGGGGCCTCGAAGGCGACCAGTGTGGCAGGCTCGGCGGCGATTGCGGAGAGGGCGGCACGGCGTTGAGCCGGTCGGCGGGGGACGAACCCCAGGAAGAGGAAGCGGTCGGTGGGCAGGCCAGAGGCGACCAACGCGGCGATGGGGGCGGAGGGGCCGGGGATGGGCACGATGCGGTGCCCGCGTTCGATGGCCGCCTGCACCAGCTCGTACCCCGGGTCGGAGAGCCCCGGCATCCCCGCTTCGGAAATCACGGCGACGTCTCCCTGGTCCAGTGCGTGCAGCAACTGGGAGACCCGCGCGACCTTGCTGCCTTCGAAGTAGCTGATAACGCGGGTCGAGATGTCGTAGCGTTCCAGGAGGACGCGGGCGCGGCGCGTGTCTTCGGCGGCGATCAGAGTCACCTCGGCCAGGATGCGCAATGCGCGCAGGGTGATGTCTTCCAGGTTGCCGATCGGTGTGCCAACCAGGTAAAGGGCACTCACCACGACGGTTCCATTTACAGATAGCGGTAGGGCATACCGCTCAACAATCCCTGACGACCTTCGAACACCTCTTTGACCTGCAATCCGCCGGCGCTGATCTCGTAGCGCCGGATCTCCTTGGCGTGGTCCGAGCCGCGCATCTTCAGCACCACGATGGCGCGTTCGATGGCGCTTTCGATCTCTACGTAGCGCAGGAGCAGGATCGTGTCGACGACGAAGGAGAGCCCACCGCGCTCTGTCTTTCTGAGTTCGGTATTGGACTCTTCTCCCAGGAGAATGCTGGTGACGCCTTCGCGGCGCAGCCCGTTCGTCACACGCGTGAAAATCTGTCGCAGTTCTTTGGGGTCTTTCGTCAGGCGATTGAAGTGGCTGGCGCTGTCGAGCACCAGGCGACGAATGTTGCTATTTCTGTGCAATTCGTCCAACAAGCTGCCGGGCGTCTCCAGGCCGGCCAGGAAGACCTCGGGGGACGTGAACATCAAATGCAGCTTTCCTTCTTGCTCCAACTGCTTCAGGTCCCATCCCAGTGATTGCGCGTCTCGATAGAGAGAGCTGGGGAATTCCTCGAAGGTGATCAGCAACCCCGGTTCGTTGGCATTTACCGCGCCCTCGATGAGAAACTGAAGGCTCAGGGACGTTTTCCCCGTCCCCGGTGCACCGCGCAGCAACACGATGGAATTGGGCAGAAATCCGCCGCCCAGCATATCGTCCAAACCGGGTACCCCAGTCTTTGCACGTTTTTGTGTCACAGTGTCCCTCCTTGGCTATTTTTCGCGTTCGTAAAAGTCGATCACTCCCAAGTTGCGCTGGCAGTTTCGCGATAGTTCCACCTGCAAGATGGGTGAGATGGGCGGAAAGTGTCGAAAGGCATCGTTGGCGTGAAGCTGAGCATACCACGTACTCGTCGGCACGCTGGGCGCGGGGATGGTGACGGCCCATCCCCCTGGGCCGTAGGCAGTGGCCGAGCCGGAGAGCACGACCTCTTCGACGCCTGGCCCCCAGACGTGAACCGGGTAGTTCTCGAGCGGTTCGCCCACCAGGTCGCTGACCGATCCGGCCAGTCCCATCGCTGCACAATCCGGCTGCGCATCCAGCGCGACCGTCGCGCTGAACGGGAAGGCCGGCGTCGGGAACGGCGCCGGTGTCGCGGGCCGGATAGGTGTCGGGACGGGGTAGGCTGGCTCCGTCGGGCTGGGTGTTGTGCTGGGCGTCGGCGGTAGCGCCACCCGTGTTCCCTCTGCCGTCGCCGTAGCTGCCGGCGAGGCCGCGACCGGCGGGTACGGGTTAAGGGATAGGTACGGGTTGATGGCGATGGCGATGAAAATCAAGATGACCCCTCCCGTCGCAGCCAGGATCGAGGCGGCCAGAATGTCCGACCAGCGGTCCCTGAACGATCCTCTCAGGTGCTCACTCCTTACGTTGTTAAGGCGCTCATCCGGAGACCGGATTAGTACCACTCTTCCCAATTCAGCGTGCAGATGATGTATCCCATTCCCCGGCTGGAGTAGTCGCCCAATTGGATGACCAACGGCTCGGAGACGGCGCGGTAGTTGCCGTCGGCGCTGGGTTGGTCGTTGAACATTTGGGCACGGATCTCCATCGCTTGGTAACGGCTGGGGTTACAAGCCTGCTCCCACGCGGCCGGGTTGTTGTACATCAAGTTGTACCGCTCGTTGTCTCCGGCTTTGAGTGTAAATATCCCCACGCCAGGGCACTCGACTTGGGCGTGGTAGCCGGGCAGCGGATTGCCGTCCAAATCCTCGAAGTGACCGGCCACGCCTGCCCATCCATCGTACTCCGGCCGCCGGTAGACAATCTCGCAGGTGAAGGGATAAGCCGAACGCGTCGCGCGCGGGGTGGGAGTGACCGTCGGCGGCCAGGTGAAGGTGATTTGCGGGGCCGGGGTCGGTGTGCGCGTCGCGCGGGGGGAGGGAGTGGGTATGAAGAGGGGGGTGCGGGTGGGGGTGGGTGTCCAGATCGCCGGGCGGGTCGAGGTGGGCGTTGGCGTGGGCTCGGGCGTCGATGTGGGCGCCAGGGTGCGTGGCGGGAAGGGGTTGTAGAAGATCGTGGGGCTGATCAGTATCATCAGGTAGGCAAGGATCGTCAGAGCCGTTAACCCCAGCAACCCCACGCTCAGCGTATTGAAGATACCCGATCTATTCAATTTCATCTAACTTGCCTCCAGTATGTGGATGCTTGCGATCAAGGGACTGGGTTGACGAACCATTCGATGGTTGCTGTGGCCCACAACGCTTCTTTCCATTCGTTCAACGTGCGTTCGCGCAGAAACCTCAAGCTCTCTTCGCTGAGCGGGAGGTTAGGTTCCCTTTCGACGACCTGCACGATGTGGAAGCCGAAAGCGCTCTCGACCACGCCGCTGACCTGGCCGGGCTGCAGGCCGAAGGCGGCGTCTTCGACCTCGGGGGACATCAGCACGCCGCGCGGGAAGAAGCCCAGGTCGCCGCCGTTCTCGCGGGTGTTTTCATCCTGCGAATAGGTGCGTGCCAGCTCCGCGAAATCCCCGTTGGCTTGCAACTGCGCCAGGATGCGTTCGGCTTCTTCCCGTGTATCGACCAGGATGTGGCGGGCGTGGACCTGCTCGCTCGTTTCGGGGATCGGGTCGATCACCTGCTGCGTGGCGGCCGCGCCGATCAGCCCGGCGCGCAGTTCGTTCCACGCGTCCTGGCGGGTCATGCCGTTCTGCTCCAGCCAGGCCGCGAAGGTGGCCTCACTGCCGCTTTCGATGATCTGGGCCAGCTCGGCATCGACTTGCTCGTCCGCCACCATAATCCCCATCCCTGCCGCGGCCTGCTCGATCAGCACCTGTTCGACCATCCCATTGAGGATGCGCCCGCGCTCCTGCAGCAGGCGCGTTTGCCCTTCCGCGGTGGAGAAATCCTCTCCCGCGGCGACCATGGCGGCTTCGTACTGGGCCACCCGGCGCTCGTAATCGACCAGATAGACCGGCTGGCCGTTGACGCGCGCAGCCAGAGGCCGCTCGGCGGTGGGCGGCGGCGTGTTCTCAGGCTGGGCCGTGGCTTCCGGCGCGGACCCCGTCGCCGGCACCGGCGTCGCGGTCGGCGGGGATTGGACGGCCTGCCCGCAACCTGCCAGCAGCAGCGTCAACACAAGTATCCATTGGCACACGTTTCGACGAAAGGGCATGCCCATTTCCTCCTACCCCGTGAATGACGTCATTATACTAACAGGCAAGATTTTGCGCAACCGCTTTGAATAGAGGGAG
>JAFGOJ010000291.1 GCA_016926575.1 Anaerolineae bacterium
GCGATGAGGAGATTGCTTCGCGGCCCCTTCGACTTCGCTCAGGGCAAGCTCTTCGGGCCGCTCGCAATGACCAGAGTGAGCAGTTACCATTTTCTTAATGTAGGGCGGGTTTCTTACCCGCCGGTCGCGGCTTTGGAAAGCCGCCCTATTACGTGGAAATGACGTCTTGAAAGGTGGGTAAAGTGATAACGAACGTGCTGCCCACGCCCGGTTCGCTTTCGAGGCAGACCGTTCCGCTGTGCAATTCTACAATCTCTTTGACCAGCGCCAGGCCCAGCCCAGCGCCGCCGTGCCGCCGGCGGGTGCTGCCATCGACCTGGTAGAAGCGCTCGAAGACGCGTTCTTTCTGATCGGCGGGAATGCCGATGCCCGTGTCGCTCACTTTGACGATGACGTGGTCGGCCGCCGCGGAAACGTCTACAAAGACAGCGCCGCCTTGCGAGGTGAATTTCACGGCATTGCTCAGCAAGTTGTCCATCACGCGGCGCAAATACGTCGCTTCGCCCTGTATCTGCGGCAAATCGGGGGCCACCGTCAGCGTCAGAGCCAGGCCGGACTGGTCGGCCTTGACCCGGAAATCGCGCACGACGTCCTCGACCAGCTCCCCCACGTCGAGCGGCACCAACACCGGTTCGTGAGCCTCCGCCAGCAGGATGAGCATGATGTCTTCGACCATCTCGCCCAGCATGGCCGCCCGGCGGGCGATGATGCCGGCGGCCTCCTGTTGCTCCGCTTCCAACGCTCCCAACTCGCCCAGCGCGAGCAACTCCGCGTATCCGCGTATCAACGCCAGCGGCAACCGCAGTTCGTGAGAGACGTTTTGGATGAACTCGCTCTTGAGCTGGTCCAGCTTTTGCAACTGCGTCAGCGCGTCGGCCAGCGCATCGGCCTGGTTGCGGACTTCCCGGTACAACTGGGCGTTTTCTATGGCCGTGGCGGCGTGGTTGGCGAAGGCCTCCAGCCGGCGCGCGTCGGCAAATTCGAACTGGCCGGGCTGCGCGCCGTCGACGTTCAGAAATCCCACCACCACGCCCCCCACCTGGATCGGCGCGGCAACGTACGAGCGCATCCAGTCACACCCGACGTGCGACTTCCATTCCGGATAGAGCAGAGCATCGGGAATGGTCACCGATTCGCGCGTCAGGGCCATCTTCAACAGAGCCGGGAACTCAGCCAGGGGGGCCCGAAAATTCTCGATGGAGCGCGCGTTGCCGAGCCGGTCGTACCCCCGCCAGCGCACGACGCGGGCCACGGTTCCCTCGACGAGCATGACGTTGAACGCATCTCCCGCCACGACCCGGGCGACCTGCCCCAGGATGCGGTCGAGCACCTGGTCCAGGTCGAGCGTGCTGCTGACGATGGCCGCCGCTGCTTCCAACGCCTCGGCCAGCTCGCGCTGCTTCCGCTCGGCCTGGAATAGGCGGCTGTTGTCGATGACAATCGCCGCCTGAGCCGCAAAGCCCTGCGCCAAACGGGCGTGTTCTGCGGTGTAGAACCCCGCTTGATGCTTGTCCAGAGCGATCATGCCCACCAGGCGGTCGCTGACCACCATCGGCACGCCCAGCCACGAGCGGATCTCGGCCTGAACGTGAACCGATTTCCGAAAATCCTGGTACGCGGCAGACACATCGTCGACCACCAGTGGCGCTCGGATTTCGACGACCTTCGAGTTGGGATTGTCTCCTCCGATCAAGAAACACATGCCCAACAGGTCCTCCAGGTTCGGGAACCCGCGCCCGCCAACGATCTGCATACACCGCTGGCCCGCTTCGAGGTCGCACTCGGGGCTATAGCGCAGCAACTGCACCGAGGCGCTATCGTAAGGGACGACCGCGTGCAACTGAGCCAGAACGTGCTCGATGGCCTGATCGAGGTCCAGGCTGGTGGTCAACACCAATGCCGCTTCCCGCAGAGTCTCCGCCTCGTGGCGGCGCTTGCGCGCATCTTCGTAGAGACGCACGTTCTCCAGCGTCGTCGCGATGCGCGCGCCGATCTCCTCGCCCAGCCGTAATTCTTCGATCCCAAAGACGTTCGGGTCGGTGTGACTGTACATAATCACGCCGAACGGTTCGCCGTCCCGATCCAACAGAGGCACGCAGATGGCGGAGCCAATCGGTGGAGAATCGCTCTCTCCCGGCAGGGTCAACCAGCGCGGATCTTCTTTGGTGTCGTAGACCAGGGCCGAGCGGCGCGTTTCCAGCACGTGGGCTTCGAATCCGTGCGTGATGATCTGCCGTGCGAACGTCTGAGACTCCGTGGGCGTAAGCACCTGGCGCGCCGGCACGGTGGAGTAGAACAGTGGGTTCCCCTGCACATTCAACAATATCAGGTCCCCCTGTTGAGCGTGGAGGTAAGAAGCAAAGTGGAGAGCGGCGTTGCACGTCTCGTCGAGCGTGGTAGACACAGAGAGCTGGCGGCTGATCTCGTACAGCATCCCCAACCGGGTGCGGTCGGATTCGGCGTCCTCGTAGAGGCGGGCGTTGGCGACCGCCACCGCCACCTGGTCGGCGATGGTGGAAAGGAACTGCTTCTCTTCATCTCCGTACGCGTAGGGGTGATACGCCTGGATACAGATCACGCCCATGACGTGCCCACTAGCCAGCATCGGCACACCCAGCCACGATTGTGGGATCTTCTGCGTGCCCCACAACTCACCCATCGGCCACTGCTCGCGCTCCGCGTCGAAGTGCGAGACGAGCACGGGCCGCCTTTCGTCGATGACGATGTCGGTCAGTCCCAACCCCTTGGGTAACCGTTCCGGCGGCAGTTGTTCTCCCTCGTCGATGCGGAAGCGAAAGTCCAGCACCTTCGTCCGTTCGTCGTACAGTGCGATGTAATAAGCATCTGGTTCGAAGGTAGCCGCGATCTCGCGGCACAGCACCTCCACCAACTCGTACAAATCGAGCGTGCTGCCCACCGCCTGGGCGACCCGGTTGACGACGGCCAGTCGCTCCGCCCGCTGCTGGGCCAGCAAGCGCTGTTGGCGCACGTTCTGCGCCAGCTCCCCCACAATCAGGGCCACCAAATTGAGCACGAGGATCAAGGCGAACGAATCGGCCTCATCCAACGTGCGGGTCAACAGCGCCCGCCACCCCAAAAAGGCACTGAAGAGCAATGCCAGCAGCCAGGCCTCCGCCGCCCCCACCAGGACCGCCACCAGGACGACCGGGATGAAGAAGAGATAGGCAGCGAACTGCATCCCGGAGAGATAACTGATCACCAGAAGTACGCTGAGCAACGCGATGCCCGCGCCTGCCCACAAGAAATTTTTCTGAAAGCCGAAGCGAATCCACCAAGCCGGCCGCCTCTTCTGCACCCGTTCGATCACGCTGATGGCGAAGACAATGAAGATCACGTCGACCATCATCTCGGCGATCATACCGGTCCAAAAAGTTGACGTGTCGATGTGCCTACGGGGGAGCACGCCGATGACAAGGAAGCCGATGACGTTGAGAGCGTGCCCAACGAGGATCGTCGTCGCAGTGCCGATGCGGCTGCGGTTGAGGAAAGGGAGCCCGGCGGCGGCCCCCATCAGCGTGTGCGGGAGAATCGCGACGAATTCGAACACGTCGACGCCGGAGAAAGGGAGCTTGATCAGCGCGTTCGAAAGCGTGCCCAGCAACCCCACCAACGCCCCGGTCAGCGAGCCGCCGAAGTAACCGACGATAACGGGAACCACTATGTTGAGCGCCAGGATGGCATCGGGCACCATGGGATTGGGGAGGCGGTTGACTAGCAGCCCTAACCCCACATAACACACACTCCCCAGCGCCACCAGAGACCACTGCGGTTTCCCTATGGCATACGTGCGCCTGCGGTGCTGTCCCATCCCTGCCCCCACCTCCCTGGCGTCGCCCGCCTTACGTCGATTGAGGAGACAGCGCGCGCTTACCCCGCCGCCGGCCCACCTGCTCGACGTATTCGAGCGACTGGTGGCGAAAATACGCGTCGTACAACTCGGCGTAATGCCCTCCACGAGCCATCAACGCATCGTGGCTGCCCTCTTCGATGATCCGACCTTCCTTGAGCACAATGATGCGGTCGACCGCCCGCACGGTAGAGAGGCGATGCGCGATCAGGATGGACGTACTGCGTTTCAGAATCAGGTCCGTCGCGTCCTGAATCTGCGCTTCGGTGAACGGGTCGATGCTCGCCGTCGCCTCGTCCAAGATGAAGATGGCGGGCGTCTGGACCAGCACGCGCATCAACGCGATCAGTTGGCGCTGCCCCATCGAGAGGTGCGCACCCCGCTCCCCAACGTCGGTCTGCAGGCCGTCCGGAAGCGTCTCCAGCCAGTCCCCACCCCCAATCTGCCGCGCGATGGCTTCGAGCTGCGCGTCCGGCAGGTCGGGGCGCGCGTAACGGATATTCTCCGCCACCGTCCCGGAAAAGAGAAAGGGCATCTGCGAGACGATGCCCAACTGCCGGCGGTAGTCGTGCAAATCGAACGTGCGAATGTCCCGCCCGTCGATCAGAATCCGACCCTCCTGAAACTCGTAAAACCGGGCGATGAGCTTGACGATGCTGCTCTTGCCCGCGCCGGTGTGGCCCACGAACGCCACGCTCTCCCCCGGCGCGATGCGCAGCGAGAAGTCCGCCAGCACCTGCTCCTGCTGCGTGTAGCGAAACGAGACCCGCTCGAACAGAATGTCGCCCTGCAACTGCGCCACGGGGTCGGCGGCCAGTTGGTGCACCGTGGGTTCGGCGTCGATCAGGGCGAACACCCGCTCCGCCGCCGACAGCCCGCTCTGAAACTGGCTCCAAAAGGCGGAGATGTTGATCATAGGGAACCAGAATCGGTCGACGCTGTTCAGGAACAGATACCAATCGCCGATGGAAATCACCCCTGCTACCGCCGACAGGCCGCCCGCGTAGACCAGAAACGCCAGCCCCAGCCCCGACAGCGCGTTGAGCACCGGGAAAACCAGCGCCAGCGTGTACCCGCGGCGCAGGTTGACGCGGTACGACTGCACGTTCACCGCGCTGAACTCGTCGTAGATGGTCGCTTCCTGGCGGAAGTTCTTGGCCACGCTGATGCCCGTCACCGCCTCCTGGATGGCCGCGTTGACCTCGGCCAGGACGCGGAAGCCGCGGCGCGTGACCCGCCGGGCCAGCTTGCGGAAGCTCAGGGCCAGCACCAACACCACCGGACTGAGCACCAGCGCGAGCAGCGTCAGACGCGGCGAAATCGTCCACAGAAAAATGAACAAAATCGGCACCTGCAACACCTGGCCGATCAGATCGGTGACCAACTGCACCACCTGGGCGAATTCTTCCGTGTCCGACGTGATGCGGCTGATGATGCGCCCCGAGCGGAACTCGTCGAAGAAGGACATGTCGTGGCCCACCGAGGCGTCGAACGCCTCGACGCGCAGCGTCTGCACGATGCTACCAATGATGCGCGCCGTCAACAGCCGCCGCACCCAGTTGATGCCCCAGTTCGACAGGCCGTGGATCAGCGTGAAGACCACCAGCCCCACCAACACGTCGAGCCGGCGCGGCGTGTCGATCAGGAAGTCCACCCCCCAGGCAACGACGACGGGCTGGAGCGCGTTCAGCCCGGCATACAACGCGATGATGAGGCCCACCAGCACGACCTGGGCACGGTAGGGCGCAAAGTACGCCAGGATGCGCCGTGCCAGTTCCCGGTCGCTGTACTGGCGGTCGTATGCCTCGGCGTTGAGTCCTCCAAAAAATCCCATAATCGCTCCAAAGTCAGGTGATACAGACGTATCTTCTCAAAAAGTGGGGGTGGGGGTTTTGCGGGCGGCTTCGCCGCCCGCAAAACCCCCATCTTCTCCCCGCTTTATTGAGAA